>USOC01000038.1 GCA_900556245.1 uncultured Prevotellaceae bacterium | reverse complement strand
GAGGTTGCCCTTGTAGGCAAGTTCTGTGTCGTCGTTCCATCCGTTAGGTGTGGCATCTCCGATGATTCCCCAAGAGTTGATTACGTCAGCTTTCAGAGTCAGCTTGTCCGTATCGAGAACAAAATAGTAGATACCAGGTTCCGCCAGCTGGTTGTTGCCGGCTCCCGGATCAGTGCTCAATTTGCCTTCTGCGTCACCTGCGCCATAGTTGATACCGTCCCATCCTGTCTTTGTGCTGAACTTGAAGTTGACCGGACCGCCTGCGGCTCTCGACATGTCGACGAAGCCGGTGTGAGTGCCGTCTTCACGTTCGTAGATGAAGCGGTCTGCGCTGTGTCCCCAGTTGCTGGAGTCGAAGTCGCCCACTGCGTAGAGAATCGGAGTGTACTTCATGACGTTGTAAGTGCGGTCGAGCATATTGAGGGTCACTTTATATTGACCGGCTTCAGTCACTTCAATCGCGCCTGCAGCTTCGCCTTGGATAAATTTGCCTTGTTCGTTGATTCCCCATGCATATTTAAACTCATTTCCGGGATCTGCCAATGCTTTTTGCATCGATTCCGCACCGATGAACTGGATGTTTCCAACAGGAAGGTCACAGATGATTGTGAAGTTCGGGTCGTCGTAAACGTCTGCGCCGCTGTGTTCCAGTTTGATGGCATTTTCAGCCCAACCGTCGCCATACCAAGTGTCAGTGACAATGTAGTAGGCACTCTCGATATGAATACCCAAGTCGATTGGGGTCACTTTGATTTTGGAGTCGAGCAGACGGGTGTCGCTGATTTTTGTGTACGAAGTTCCGTCAGACAGATAGGGGATGAAGCGAATGCAAAGTTCGCGTTCGTTTGGAGTTTTTCCAGCAACTGTGCGGAATGCACTGTTAAGATCCTTTGCCGCAATTTTGCCGTTACGGTCTGTGCGGATTTTGTCGATTACTGCAAAGTCAGCGTTTGCGGCCACTTCAACGTCGTATGCCACAAATGTCCCTTCGTTGAGAATCGGAGTCTTCACGGTTTTAATCACTTCGATTGAGTCCGCCTCGTAGGTGTTCAGGTTGATTGGCTGGGCCAATTGTTCGCCGGCTGCTACCTCCACACCTTCAACCGAGATAGTTGGTTGCTGGGGATTGAATTGCGGAAGCGCTTCATCGTAGTCGTCACAGGCTGTGAAGCCAAGGGCGATGGCCGACATTAAAAATATTCCTAATTTTTTCATGTTATCTTTATCTTTTTCGTTTTTAGGGAATCGTCCGGGAGCGGAGCGATTCCGCTCCCGGAGTGATTCTGTCAAAAAGTCTTGTTTATTTTAAAGTAGCCTTTCCGGTTACAAAGTTCAGGTGAGCTTTTTGTCCTGCAGCAGCTTGTACGCGCGCCTGGTCGTCTCCACTTCCGCGATAGGCAATCTTGCCGTCGAAGAAGATGAATTCTGTATGCCACCAGTCGCCGGCCCATGCCGCGTTGTCGAGCATCGGGTGGATACAGATGCGGAGTTCGCCTGAAGTGGCGAGGGCGGGAGATACAAAGTCGCCGTCGGCTGTCGCGGGAACTTCGAATTTCCATTCCGGCATATCCGTCCAACCGTTGTCACCGAGGCCTGTGCAAGTACCGTATACATAGACATCAGCCGGGAATACGTTGACTGTGTAGACGAAATCACGTCCGTCGAGCGCTACTTGGATGCCGAAGATATACCATCCCGCTTTGTCAACAGTCAGTTTGCCGTCGCTGTCTGCGCCACCGTTCACTCCGTCTACTGTAGAAACGATTGTCGTGTTTGCTTGGACAGATTCGTTTCCGTCGGCAGAGGATGCGCCGTTGAAGCTGAATCCTGCACCTGCTTCAACGTAGCGGATAACCCAGAATTTGTCCGGATTGCTGTGGATAGGAACCATTTCAGCCGCATTAGCCCATTCCCATCCGCAGAATGCACCGGCCATATACATGGTTGTCGGCATTTCAACCGGTGGCAATGAGAAGTAAGGTACGGTATTGATTTTAATCACGTTAGATGTTATCTCGCTGTCGGTGATGACTGAGTTCGTGATTTTTGATTTTACGCGGATATACAAAGGTATAGTCTTTGTTTCAGAAGCGTTGAGCATTTCGTCGATGTCGCTTTGGCCTATCCAGTTGTATGCCACGCAAGCGGCTGTCGCCAATTCGCTCGCTTTTACGAAAATGTCACATTTGTGGAATACGGTGGCAACGGTGCTCGATGACTCGAATGTTTCTGTAGGAGACACTTCTACCGTGTAGTCGCAGGCTGCCGTATAGCCATAGTCTGGCTGGGAGAATGTAAAGTTGACAGTCTCTGCATTCAGCAAATCATAGACACCGTTTGCAAATTGCGGTGTGTTGAGCACGAATGTGGTCGGTTTCTTATATTCGGCGATTTTCAATGACGGTTCGTCGGATTCGCAGGATGCGAACATTCCGAGACCGGCAATTGCAATCAATAAATATTTTAATTTCATTGTTTTTCAGTTTTTGAGTTGAAGATTAATAACCGGGGTTCTGGAATGCCGCAAATTCCGGTTGTCCTGCAATCACGTTCGACGGAATCGGGAAAACGTTGAAGTTTGAGCGGAGGTCTGTTCCTTCGCGTACGCCGCCCTTCCATGCCCAGTTGTAGCCTGACACCAACTTGTTGAAGCGGACGAGGTCAGAACGGCGGTGGTTTTCCCAATACAGCTCGCGTGCACGTTCGTCGATGAGGTTGTCGAGTGAAAGCGATGTCCAAGGAGTTGCGCCTGCGCGTTCGCGTACGATGTTGACGGCGTCGAGTGCTTCGGCTGCCGTAACGTTCGCAGCTCCTCTAAGCTGGCATTCAGCAAGCATCAGATAAACGTCCGACAGGCGGAACAACGGCATGTCAGTGTCTGGGTGTACGTTGTCTTTCAGTGCCTTGCTTTCGTCAGCCATGTTGGCGATGGTCGTTCCGGCATTTTCGTCTTTCAGATAGAATGTGCCGTCAGCTTTGGTGCGGAGGTTGGTGAACTTCACGCAAGCATAGCCGTTGCTGAACTTGCTATAGTCATCGTTTGTCTTTGTAAAGCCTTCTGCTTCTTTGCTCCAGAAATCATCGCGCACGTCGTTGGCGTCGATGAATTTGTCGGAGAATTGCTCGCGGGCGTGCATACAGCCCCACTGGTCGTTGATACCATAGTCGAAACGCGACATATAGTGGATGCCTTTTGCCATGTCAACTTCGTTGCGCGATGTCGCAGAGCCGTCACCGATGCCGGCTGCCATTACATAACGTGTTCCGCCGTAGGCTTGGGTGTTGGTGGCCTCATAAGGCATGCCCCAGAGAATTTCGTTTTCCGCAGGGGCAGATCCTCCCGGCATATAGCGGTCGTTGTCGGCGGAGAATACGGCGAGGTAGTGGTTGGCAAGACCTGATCCGTTGAAACCGCCGCCTTTGTGGTTAGCGATGATTTCCTTGCAGAGAGCTGCACACTTGTCGTATTCGTTCTTTGCACCGTCGGTATAGACGCTTGAGTTCAAATATACTTTTGCCAGCAGCATCTTGGCTCCGTCGAGTCCGACACGTCCGTATTCCACTTTGTTTTTGTTGGCTTCCGGCCATGTCTTCACGATGTCTTCCAATTCGGCGACCAGTTTGTCGTAGAGGTCGGCGCGCTTGATGGGAACAGCGTTTGTTCCGTAAGGAACGGTCTCGTCAACCCATCCCGCATTGCCGAACATGTCGAGTACGTTCCAGTATGCAAGGGCACGCATCAGGCGTGCTTCGCGCTGGTATTGCGCCGTGCAGTTATAGTCTGTCGGGTTTGTTAATTCGATTCCGCTGGCCTGAGTCTGGCGAAGGAAGTCGTTGCAGATGGCAATTGCCACATATAAACGGGAGTATGCTCCGTAAATCAGCCCCAGACCGTTGGTCCAAGTGCCTTTTACCAAGTTGTCGACACCGTCTTCTGTCCAAATCCATGCGCATTCGTCGGTTGTCTTTTCGTTGAGCATGAACATGGCGCGTTGGTAGCAGGATTTACCGGCGTCCATACCACTGATGTCGGCGGAACCTTCACCGCTTTGTCCGGAAATGGAGTAGACGGCGTAGCACTTGTAGAACACTTGCGGCAGATAAAGATCCGGATTGCTTTCCACATCGGCCCATGTCAAAGTGGTCGGGTTGGACGGGGTAACGTCAAGGTCGCCGATGCAGGAAACCGATCCCATCGCCAATCCCAGCGACACACATCCTGTCGCTATATATTTGCTGATTGATTTCATTTTTTTCATTGTGTTAGTCGTTTAACATATTAGAAGTTTGCAACCAAACCGATGGAGTAGGTCGTAGGACGCGGGTAGACGTTGTTGTCGATTCCGCCGAATACTTCCGGGTCGAGTCCGTTGTACTTCGTGATGACGAACGGATTTTGTACGGCGGCGAACAGGCGCAGGCGCAGGTGGTTTTTCAGGAGATTTTCCCAAGTGTAGCCCAGCGTGATGTTGTCGCAGCGCAAGAAGTTGCCGTTACGCAAGTAGTAGTCACTCATATAGAGGTTGGCTCCAGTCTCACCGGTGAAGTAGAAGTCGTTTTCCACAAGGTTGGAGAGGTTGGTGCTCTGCCATGTCTTGTTGAGGACTGAACGTTGTGCCAATACGTTGTTGTAGACTTTTGCACCGAAGTTTGCGCGGAGTACGAAGCCGAGATCCCAACCTTTGAATTTGAAGTTGTGGCTCATGGTCATCGTTACCTTCGGGTCTTTCTGGTAGCGCATTACGCGGTCGTCGGAAGTGATTTCGCCGTTGCCGTTCTGATCTACGAATTCGCCTTCGATTGGTCGGCCGTTGGCGTCATAAACCTGTTCGTAGAGGTAGTAGGAGAAAGCGGGGAATCCCACTTTGTGAGCTTGTGCATTGTTACCTGTACCGCCGGAGATGCCACCTACGCTGACAAATGCGTTGGGGTCGTCGGAGTTGTTAAGTTTTGTGATTTCATTTTTGTTCCATGCTACGTTGTAGTCGATGGTCCAAGTGAAGTTCTTCGTTACAATCGGGCGTGCGTTGATGTTGAATTCGACACCGATGTTGCGCATCGAACCTACGTTGACGTTCATTTCGTTGGATGTTGCGCTACCGATAGGAATTGTCACGTAGGCGAGCAGGTCGTCCGTATTACGCAAGTACCAGTCGAGAGATGCCGTGATTCGGTTGTTGAGGAATCCCATGTCGACACCGACGTTCCAAGTTGTTGTCTCTTCCCATTTGAGGTCCTTGTTGTAGGCGCCCGGATAGAGAGTCGGGAGGTATTGGATGCTTCCGTCAGGTTGAACAACCGGGTAGAATGAGCCTTGGGTGGCTTGGTTGTAGACAGCGAGGTATGGGAAGTAGTTGTCGCCAAGGTCCTGCTGACCGGTAACACCCCATCCGAGACGGAGCTTGAAGTCGTTCATTGTCGAAGAGGCGTCCTTGAAGAAGTCCATGTTGTTGATTTTCCATGCCAAGGCAAGGGCGGGGAACAGACCCCAGCGGTTGTCCTTGTGGAAACGTGAGGAAGCGTCGCCACGGAGTGTGAAAGTCAACAGATAAGTGTCTTTGAACGAGTAGTTCAAACGTCCGAAGAACGAAAGCAGCTGTAGCTCGTTGATCCAAGGAATGATTTTCTTTCCTTCAAATGTCGTTCCGATAAGGCTGTTTGCCGGTTCGTTGCGAAGCACGGTGTATTCTCCTGTTGCAGAGTTGAGTGTCGGTGCAAGGAAACCGTCGGTCATATAAACGCCGTTGTTGTTCCAACCGCGGTTTTTGAAGTGCTGCCAAGAATAACCTGCTGTTACATCGAAGTTTGATTCGATGGCTTCGATGTCCTTTTTATAGTTGGCATAGAAGTCGAGCAGCGTGTTTTGCTTCAATTGGTAGGTGTATTGTTGCATGGATGCACCGTTACGTCCATAAGAGTTCCAAGAGGTCGGCGTGTTTTCAAGAATAGTGTTGTATTCTTTTGAGCGCGACCAGTCGTAACCAAGGTTTAAGTTGAAGTGCAGGTCTTCCAGTCCGTGAACGGCATAGTCGAGTTGCAGGTTGCCGTTTGAGCGGTAAACGTCTGCGTAGTTGTCTCGGTCGTTGATGATGGATACCGGGTTCTGAGTGGAGTTCTGGTTGTATGAAGCACCGTTTTTCCAAACGAAATAGCCGTTGTAGAGTTTTATGCCGGCCGGAGTGTTTGCCGACATCGGATAGTCAGCGTAAACGGGGTTTGTCGGGTCCATAGCTACCGCTGCGCCTACAGCACCACCACCATCGGTGAAGTTGTTGTGGAAATAGTAGCCTTTTGCGTTTAATTGCACGCTCAAGTGATTGTCGAAGAACTTCGGTGTCAAGTTGATGCTTGCAGTGGTACGGTTCATGCGGGAACCGTGAACGATACCGTTGTTCTGAGTGAAGTTGGCTGATACGCGGTAGGGCAGGAAGCCGGCGGTACCGCCCACGCTCAAGTTATAGTCGTGGGAGATGGATGTGCGAAGCACTTCATCTTGCCATTTTGTATTGTACTGCCCCATTGCCTTTATGGCATCGTGGTCAGCTCCCCAGTACTCTGTCATGATGGCGCGGTAAGCGTCAGCTTCAAGCACGTTCCATGTGTTGCGGGCTTGGTTGACATACATGTTGGCTGAGAAGTTGATTTGCGGTTTGCCTTTTTGTCCTTTTTTGGTTGTGATGATGATGACACCGTTTGATGCACGGCTACCGTAGATGGCAGTGGCAGAGGCGTCTTTCAATACCGACATGGATTCCACGTTGTCAGGGCTGACCATTGCCAACGGGTTGGACATACCTTGTACGCCTGTGTTGTCGATGGGCACACCGTCGATGACAATCAACGGGTCGTTGTTGGCGTTCAATGAAGATCCTCCACGGATACGGATCGTAGCTCCGGCTTGCGGGTCACCTCCGCCTGATGTTACGACAACACCCGGAGATTTACCAACGAGGAGGTCTTGTGCTGATGTCGCAAGTCCGGCTTCGATTTCGTCCGGCTTCAACATCGATACAGATCCTGTCGCGTCTGATTTCTTGACAACACCGTAACCGATGGCAACAACTTCGTCAAGAACAACGCTGCTTGGGGAAAGTTTTACTAAAATGTCTGATTTTCCGTTGACTGCGACTTCTTGTGGCGAGTAGCCTACATAAGATACTGTCAACACTGCGTCTGACGACACGTTTAATGTGAATTTGCCGTCAAAGTCGGTAGCGGCTCCCGCTCCGCTTGAGGCAACGACACTGGCGCCGATGACCGGTTCGCCATTCTCATCGATGACCGTACCTTGTACAGTCAGCTGCTGTGAAAACGCAGGAAGGGCAAAGAAAATTGCCAGAAGCAACGTCAATACGTTCCTACGGTTCAACTGAAAACAAAAACTCTTCATTCAAGAATTGATTAAGTTTTACATAGGTATTAATAATCTCTAATTTTGTTTCTCTTTGCGTAAATATTGCTCTTGCAGGCAAATAAAAGAATATTTCATATCCCTTTTTGCCGGTTTGGCTTGTTAAGAAATGATAAATTATGCTTTAATAGCTAACAACAACAACAGTTACAGCTTCAAAAGTACGACTTAATTATGGTATTGAACCGTTCTTTTGTCGATTTAACGAAGGTTAATTATGAATTTAACACCTCGGCGGTCTGCTCCGGAAGTTGTTGCAATCAATTTCCTAATGCTATGCCAATATACGCCTATTTTCGGAATAATCCAAGAATTTTAGGCGGGGAATTTGGATATCGCCGTTTGGTATGGTTTAAAATTTGCTACCTTTGCATTGTCAAAACTTGTATATGATGGTAGCATTCAGAAAAAATTGGATTGTGCCGAAAGGGCGGGAGTTGACAGAGATGGATCGTAAAATCCTTTTCTATCAGGAACGCGGACATCTTGTGCCTACCCCTAAATTGATAAAAACGCC
>USOC01000037.1 GCA_900556245.1 uncultured Prevotellaceae bacterium | reverse complement strand
AACTGCCATGTGAACATTGGCAGCGGTAGGGAGTCGACCATCGCAGAAGTAGCGGAAATGGCACGGAAAGCTGTAGGCTTCAAGGGGGAGATACGTTGGGATTCGTCGAAGCCCGACGGCACGATGCGCAAACTGACAGATGTGTCCAAATTGCATGCGCTGGGATGGCGTCATAAGGTAGAGCTGGAGGATGGGGTTGCAACTCTTTATCGCTGGTATCTCGATAACTAAACGTTGACGTCCGACAATGGCAAACGGCTGCGAAGGGATGGCCCGGCGCAGCCGTTTTTATCTTTATGCGTGTGAAGCAATCAGCGAATGACAAATGTCAGCGCCAGATTGAGATCGGCATTGAACAATCGGTTGCCGGCTTCGGGAATATCTCCGTTGGCAGTGGCTTCATACACTGTAATCGGCTTGGTGAGCAATGCTCTGAAGAGACCTTCCGTTGCCAGTTCTCTTGTAGTCCAAGGGCGGCAATCGACGGCTTTGCTCAGCAGATCTGCCGGCCAGCAGTGTTGCAGGATGCCCATGTGGATGCCCGATGATTTTTCTCCCGGCTGTAAGGCGATGCCTTCTTCGGCAGGTTGCGAAATTGGGGATGTGGTCAGGAGAGTTACCGGTGCGCCATATTGACTGTAGATTTGAATCTTGTCGTTGAATGACTTCAGATAGATTGCTTTTTCGGTGTTGTTTTCCACTTCGAGCAGAAACCAAACGTAGCTGCCAACCGGAAAATCATTGCAGGGGCCGGAGAACGTCAGCGTCCCGTCTTCGGCTTCATCCGCCGCATATGGGGTCAGGGAAAATTTTACGCCTTCGACTGTCTGGCTGACTGTTTTGTCCCATTCTTCCGGTTTTATTCCTTCAAGGTCGTCGTCGCAGGCTTGAAATGCAGTGGCTGTCAAGGCAAGCAGTGCCAAGAGGGGCCATTTGAGTAAATTTTTCATATTCCGATTTTTTCTGTAAAGATACACATAGTTCGGATGAAACCTGTCTTTCCGGAATGGAAAAGGAATGAATTGTTGGAATTCTTCCTCTATGGTGATGAAGAATTGTCTATATTTCAAAGAAAAAATGTAACTTTGGACTTTAAAATATTTTTATTGATGAAAAAACTGACTTATATACTGACGGCATGCTCTTCCATTCTTTTCTCTTGTGGGACAGCAATCAATTTAAGGTGGAAGGAACTGTGGAAGGAGCTGAAAATGAGAAGCTCTTGTTTCAGCGCTCGGTGAACGGATTTTGGATACCGCCAGATACCATCGCGACAGATGGCAACGGGCAGTTCGTGATAGAATCCGAAGCTCCCGACTATCCTGAAATTTTTCGTGTAGAGCGCAAGGGGCGCTATGTATACTTTCCGATAGACAGTCTCGACCGTCTGACCCTCAAGACCGATACGGTCAGCTTCGACGGTAACTGTATGATAGAAGGTTCCGAGAATGCCTTGTGGCTTGCCGAAGTCGATCGCTTGTCGCGCAGTCTGTCGGGCAAGGTTGAGACTGATGAAGCCTTTGCTGAAGTAAAACGCACGCTGACGGAGAGAGTGCTTCAAAACCCGTCGAGTATTGTCGCTTTCTATACAGTCGAGAAACTGGTGGATGGCAGACGTCTCTATTCTCCCCTTGACAAGAATGACTTGAAGATAATAGGGGCTGTTGCCACCGGATACCAGTCGCACCGAGCCGGCAATCCCTTGACAGGATTACTGGAGGAAGAGTATCTGGCGGGAATGCGTCTCCAGCCACGCCGCACTGCTCCCAAAGATACTTTGGTGGCTGAGCAAATAGGCTTGATAGATATTGAATTGAAAGACGAAAACGGCAAGTGGTCCCGTCTTAGCGATATGGCCAAGCCCGGCAGGGTGGTCTTGCTCAATTTCACGTCGTATATGGCGCAGGAATCTCCTGAATTTAACCGTGTTTTGTCTGATATCTACAAAAAATACGAGTCGAAAGGATTTGGCATTTACCAGATAGGATACGGCAATAACGAGTTTGACTGGAAAGATGCGGCTAAGAGTCTGCCTTGGACTACAGTCTACGACCCGGCAGGTGTGTCCTCTCAAAACTTGGTGAAATATAACGTTACGACGTTGCCATGTGTGTTTGTCATCGGACGTGACGGTTCTATTAGTGAGCGAGTTGTCGATTTAAGTAACATAGAGCGAGCGGTAGCCCGTCAATTTTGACGATTTCAACGATTAATCTCTTATTTTGGACACGAAGGAAATGGCGGAAGAACTGAATTTGGAAGAACAGGCCCCGGCAGCGGCATCGTATACCAGCGATGATATCAAGACCCTCGATTGGCGGGTGCATATTCGTCGCCGTCCCGGTATGTATATCGGAAAGCTCGGAGACGGTTCGCATGCAGATGACGGTATCTATGTGATTCTGAAAGAAGTGGTCGACAATGCAATCGACGAATTTGCCATGGGGTTCGGCAAGCAGATTATTGTCAACATTTCAGAAGAAGGGGTGGTGGAAGTGCGCGACTATGGTCGTGGTATTCCGTTGGAGAGTCTGGTTGACGTGTCTTCGAAGATGAATACCGGAGCTAAGTATGACTCGGCCGCATTCAAAAAGACAGTCGGACTTAATGGTGTCGGTATCAAGGCAACAAACGCTCTGTCATCGTATTTTGAAATTTCAGCCTATCGCGAAGGAAAAGGAAAAACCGTCAGATATCAGACCGGAGAAATAATTGAAGAAACGGAAATCTTCGATTCGGAAGAAGAGAACGGTACCTATGTGAAGTTTCAGCCCGACAATACGATTTTTCTGAACTATAAGTTCAAGGATGAGTATGTAGAAGTGCTGTTGAAGAACTATACGTTTTTGAATACCGGCCTGTCAATCTGCTACAACGGGACGAAATTGGCTTCACGAAACGGACTGGTCGATCTGCTTAAAGAGAATATGACCAACGATTCGCTTTATCCTATCATCCATTTCGTCGGAACGGACATTGAAGTAGTCGTTACCCATACGTCCCAATACGGAGAAGAATACTATTCGTTTGTCAACGGCCAGCATACGACTCAGGGGGGAACCCATCTTTCTGCATTCAGAGAAGCCGTGTCGCGTACTATCAAAGAGTTCTACGGAAAGAATTTTGAATATTCGGACATTCGCAACGGAATGGTTGCCGCCATCAGTGTCAAGGTGGAAGAACCTGTGTTTGAGTCGCAGACAAAAACGAAGCTCGGCTCGCGCGACATGGGACCGGACGGACCGACTGTGGCCAAATTTATCGGAGATTTCATCAAGCGGGAACTCGACAATTATCTGCATATTGAGAGCGAGACTGCCGAAATCATGCTCCATAAGATTCAGGAGTCGGAGAAGGAGCGCAAGGCGATAGCCGGCGTGACGAAGCAGGCCCGTGAGCGTGCGAAAAAAGTGAGCCTGCACAACCGGAAGTTGCGCGACTGCCGAATACACTATAATGATGCAAAAGGCGACCGACGCGAAGAATCGTCGATTTTCATAACAGAGGGTCTTTCTGCAACCGGTACGATTACGAAAATCCGCGATGTCGAAACGCAAGCGGTGTTTTCCTTGCGGGGCAAGCCGCTCAACACTTTTGGCAAGACGCAAAAGGTGGTCTACGAAAATGAGGAGTTTAATCTGCTTCAGGCGGCTTTGAACATTGAAGAGGGAATTGACGGTCTTCGCTACAACAAGGTGATTATTGCAACGGATGCCGATGTCGACGGTATGCATATCCGTTTGCTGATGATAACGTTCCTGTTGCAGTTCTTCCCGGATCTGATTAAGAAAGGGCATGTCTAAATCCTTCAGACTCCGTTGTTCCGCGTGCGCAACAAGAAAACGTCGCGTCGCATCGGAAAAAAGAAAAAAAGTGAGGCGGGCAGTGAAACGTATTACTGCTATACGGAAGAAGAGCGCATCGCCGCTATCAACAAACTCGGCAACAATGCTGAAATCACGCGATTTAAAGGTCTCGGAGAGATTTCGTCTGACGAATTCAAAGACTTCATAGGTCCGGATATCCGTCTTGACCAGGTTAAGCTCCGCAAGGAAGATTCTGTCAAGGAAATGCTTGAATTCTACATGGGCAAGAACACGATGGAACGGCAGTTGTTTATTATGGACAACCTGGTTGTGGAGGATGATGAAGAGCTTGATAAAACGAATTGACAATGGAACCACGAATAGCGATTTTCCCAGGCTCGTTTGACCCTTATACCATCGGGCATTATTCGATTGTTGAGCGGGCGTTGCCCATGTTCGACAAGATTATCGTTGCAGTAGGAGTCAACAGCAGCAAAAAGTCGTTTATGACTGAGCAAGAACGTGTTGACGCCATCCGAAGCCTCTACGAAGAAGAGCCTCGGGTTGAGGTGATTGCCTATGATGGACTGACCGTTGATGCGGCCGAGCGACTGGGGGCCCGGTTTATCCTTCGGGGAGTCAGACTGATACAGGATTTTGAGTATGAGAAAAACCTTGCGGAAGTGAACCGCAATATTTCCGGGATGGAGACCGTGTTGCTTTATACGCTCCCGGAGTATGGGCATATCAGTTCGTCGATTGTGCGCGAACTCATTTCTTTCGGGCGCGATGTCACGTCGCTATTGCCTCCGGGCTATCAGATTAAGGAATCAAGAAAACAATAACGGAATATGAGAAATTCGAAATATCTTTTGTTTGCCGTTGCCTTGGCAGCAGTGGCTTCTTTGTCTGCACAGTTTCTCCCGCGTCAAATGTCGCCTCGGCAGAAGCTGTCGTCGGTTGAAATGGCCATCAGTAATTTCTATGTCAATGAAGTCGATGAAGAAAAACTGGTGGAGGATGCTATCCGGGGAGGGATTGAAAACCTTGACCCTCATTCCACATACAGCACGAAGGAAGAGACCAAAGAGACTCAGGAGACGATGCAAGGCAGTTTCAGCGGAATCGGCATTCAGTTTAATATGCAAAAAGATACGCTTTACGTGGTTCAGACGGTTGCCGGAGGTCCTTCTGAAAAAGTCGGGATTTTGCCGGGAGACAGGATTGTCACTGTCAACGATACGGTTATCGCAGGCAGGAAATTGAAGAATACGGCCATTATGAAGATGTTGCGGGGCAGAAAAGGTTCAAAAGTGAATGTACAGGTGAAACGCGGTGGTGAATCGGAATTGATTGACTTCCGTATCACCCGCGATGACATTCCTCTTAACAGCATCGATGCCGCGTATATGGCGGATGACCGCACCGGATATATTCGACTTTCGCGTTTTGCAATGACTTCCTATAAGGAATTTATGGATGCCGTGAAGGGCCTGCGTAAGCAAGGAATGACGCAACTGGTGCTCGATCTGACAGATAACGGCGGCGGATATATGAATATTGCCGCGGAAATTGTCAACGAGTTTCTTGAGCGTGGCAATTTGATTGTCTACACGGAAGGGCGGAAAAGCCCGCGACAGGATTTGTCGGCCGACGGACGAGGCAAATTGAAAGAGGAGAAAGTGGTCGTGATGATTAATCAATTTTCCGCTTCGGCCAGCGAAATTCTCGCAGGGGCGATTCAGGATTGGGATCGCGGAGTGGTTGTCGGGCGTCGCTCTTTTGGCAAAGGTCTTGTGCAACGGGAAATGGTGTTGCCTGACACGTCGTCCATACGACTTACCATTGCCCGCTATTATACACCATCGGGACGCAACATTCAGAAGCCCTATACGAAAGGCGATCGTGACGGCTATGACAAAGATATCATCGAACGCTACAACCACGGGGAATTGACCAATCCCGACAGTATCCGGTTGGTTGTCGATTCGCTCAGATACACAACGTTGCGCAACCGTCGTGCCGTCTATGGCGGTGGGGGCATTACGCCTGACCATTTCGTGGCGCTTGACACCACTGAAAACACGGCTTATTATCGCAAACTTGTGGCAAAGGGGATTGTCAATCAGTTTGCGTTGCGCTATGTCGACCGCAATCGTGCCTCTTTGAAGAAGCAATATACGACGGTGAAAGATTTTATAGATTCGTTTGTTGTGACCGACGCTATGCTCGAAGAATTGGTGGGGAACGGAAAGGAGGAAAAGGTGGAATTTGATGAAAAGGATTTCTCTCTTTCCAAGGAGTTGCTTCGTGACATTGTCAAGGCTCTTGTGGCCGGAGACATCTATGGGCAGGCGTCGTATTACCAAGTCATAAACAAGCGGAATGAAATTTTTCTAGAGGCCATGCGCGTTATCAACGATGAAGAGCTTTACAGCCGGACCATAGCAACGCCGTCTGGCAGAAAATAGTTAACTCATTTTTACAACATACTGAAATTTAGCACAGGATGAAAAATTATAAGTTTTTATTAGGGTTGTTGTGTCACGTAATGTTCCTAAATGTTTCAGCGTCGGAGCATTCGTTCTATGTCAAGTTCGACGATGAAAGGGTTGTCGATTCGCTTCGTTTGGTACGACGTGATTTAACCATGACTCCCGTGTTTCCACATGTGGAAAAATATGCGGAAAGTCATCGGAGCGCCGGTTTGCATCTTTGGTATGAGGTGACGGTCGACGCAAAACGGAAGTTGACGCGTATGATGCAATCGTTTGACGGCGTACAGGGCGTTCGTAAGGTAGAGCCTCAAATTGAATTGCGATTGCCCGACGAGGCGAATTCCGTGGCTCTTGTCGAACATCAAGCGAGCCGGACAAATACTCTTTCCTCGGATCCTCTTTTCCCGGAACAGTGGGATCTTCGAACAGGCGTCGTCGGTAGTGTCGATGCAGAGAGCGCATGGAAAATAGAGCGGGGAAAACCGACTGTCATTGTCGCTGTTATGGACCAGCTGGTGGATGCGCACCATCCGGATTTGGTTGACAATATGTGGCGGAATGAAGCTGAAATCAACGGAGTGGAAGGCGTGGATGATGACGGGAACGGATATGTGGACGATTATCATGGCGTCACTTTGTTTGACCAGTCAAATTTACCGGGCAATCATGGCACTCATGTGGCAGGAGTGATAGCGGCAAGAGGCGGTAACGGAACGGGTATTGCAGGCATAGCCGGAGGCTATGGAGACGTGCCGGGGGTGCGTATTATGACCTGTGGCTTATTGCGGAGTAAAGGCGGCAATACGGTTGAGGCTGCAGACTTGGCGAAAATGTATGTTTATGCCGCCGATAACGGAGCTGTCATTTCGCAGAACAGTTGGGCCGGACGATCGTCGGAAATTCTTTCGGAAGCTGTCAATTATTTTATGGATAATGCAGGAAATTACGCCGGTAGTCCGATGAAGGGAGGTCTTGTCGTATGGGCGGCCGGCAATGACAATAGTTCTGAGCCGGCATCTCCGGAAACACATCCGCTCATCAAGAAAGAAAATTTGATTATCGTATCGTCGGTGTCGGCCGACGGTGATAAAGCCAGCTATTCCAACTATGGCAATTGGGTGGATATCGCGGCGCCCGGAGGCGAGTTTAATTTCTGTGGAGTGCTGAGTACCATTGCGGGAGGACGCTACGGGTATATGATGGGTACGTCAATGGCTTGTCCTCACGTTTCGGGTATTGCTGCTTTGGTCGTTTCCCGTTATGGTAATGGACAATTAACTCCGGCAATTGCCAAGGAGAGGATTCTTTATGCGGCCAGAGAGGTCAACGGATGTCAGGCGGGACGCCCGCAGGACGGATTGATGGGTGTGGGAATCGCTGATGCCTATCGCGCGCTGCTCGATGCTCCGGCAGAAGCTCCCGCTGTTCCGACGGATTTCAAGGTTGTCCAGAATACGTCTGATTGGTTGGAGTTGTCGTGGAGGATTCCCGCTGACTCCCGCGGTGTCGCAGTGGCTAACTGCATTTTGACAGATGACAATAGCGGCTATGAATTGAGCCATTTCGACACTCATCGCTACTCTCCCGGTTATGAACTGCATTATTTCGTTGATGCGTCGGTTCTTGCTTTTCCTTGCCGCTTGAGTTTGAAGGCGGAAGACAGCAGTGGCAACGTCTCTGCAAGCACAAAAGTCATCCTGATGAGCCAGGGAACAGGACCGGCGCTGCTCAATCCCTATGATACGGGAGAATTCCTTGTCTATCAGTACAACGATTCCTATCAGCATCATCCCAACGGACTGAAACTGAGTTTTCCTGTGTCTGCTCCCTCCGGCATGAAGTTGATTCCCGTCGTAGAC
>USOC01000036.1 GCA_900556245.1 uncultured Prevotellaceae bacterium | reverse complement strand
GTCCGGGAGGAAAACTGACCGGGGGCAGCTTCTTCAAGGACATGGCTCTTGGCACCGGATTGGGGCTGCGTCTGGATATGGGAATGATTGTAGTGCGTGCCGATTTGGGAGTCGGGCTTCATTTGCCTTACGATACAGGCAAGTCGGGTTACTATAATCTTTCAAAATTCGGCGACAGTCTTGCGCTTAATATCGCAATCGGATACCCTTTCTAACGTTTCTTCCTTGGCGAGGATTTGAACGAAACGATATAGACAGATACGCCTGTGCCGATTGCCATCATCAGGATGATGACGTGTGCGGCAGGTTGTGTGAAAGCCAGACTGAGCAAAATTGAGGCCCACATCATACTGATTGATGTCGCTTTGACTCTGTGAGGAATTGTGCGGTTTTCCAGATAGTCGCGTATGTATGGACCGAGGTAGCGGAGGCGGATGAGGTTTTGATAGAGCCGTGTCGAGCTTCGGGCAAACAGGAGGGCGGCCAGGAGCAGAAAGGGTGTGGTCGGAAATAACGGCACGAATATGCCGATGGCTCCGAGTGCCACACAGAGTGACCCAATCGTTATGAAGAGGTAATTCATCCGGCAGACATGCAACGGCTAAGCGAACAATTCCATTTGCGACGGAGCGTTTGGGTTTTTCTTCGCCGGTTCCTGCTGTCGGATTGTCGGCTCTGGAGTTTCGCTGACATCTTCCGGGGTAATGGGAATAGCCTCGGAAGGAGGTGACGGCATCAGCCAGTCGGTATATTCCGTTGTGTAGTCAATGGCAGAGATGTGGTGTTTAGCCGGTGATTTCTTCGGAGCGCGACTCTTCTTTGGCGTCGTTTCCGTAAGTACGATGGTTTCTTCTTTGCGTATAGCGTCCCGTTGTAATGTTTCTTTTTCCTGCTTCAATTGCTCGATTTCGTTGCGAAGGAGGCGTTCGGTTTCGCTGTGATGGCGTTTGTTACTGTCGATTGTCTCTTTCAGTTGGGCAGAGATCTCAACCATCTCCCTGTTCGTTGCCGACAGGTCGGCTATTTGTGCCGTTTTTGCGGCAAGCTCTTCTTTTAGAGCCTCGTTCTTGCCGGAAATTGTTTCGTATTCTTCTTTGAGGTCGGCCAGTCCTGCAAATTCGCTCAATCTCTGGTTGAGCGAATAGATTTCGTCGTTCTGCGACTGAATGGTCCGTTGCATTTCCTGAATGTTAAGGTCGCGAGTCGTAAGTTCGTCCCGCATTCTTTCAATGTCACCGTTATCTTTCCGAAGTTGTTCGTATGCCGCTTCTTTTTCTTTCAGCGGTTGTATGATTTGTTCTTGCCGTTTGATTTCTTCCTGAAGCGTTCGGACTGCTTCTTCTTTTTCAGTCAAAGCGTCGGCTTTTGTACGGAGCGTTTCGTTTTCAAGAGTCAGCGTCTCGTTGGCTTCGGTCAGTGTAGAGATTTTTTTTGCTGTTTCAGCCAGAGCTGCTTCATCGATTTCAGCTGTCAGCTGTCGCAGGCGCAGCAGCTCAGAGCGAATAGTAGTCTCCGCTCATCACCTTGCCTTTGAGCTCTTCGTTCTTGGCGGCGATTTCCCTAAATCGATTTTCACAGGATGCCATTTTCTGTTCCATATCCATGCGCTCCTGTTGCCATTCCACCCTTGCCGCTTCTTCGCAAGCAGCTTTGACATCGGATGCATATCGGTCGAGGTCTGTGCCTATAAGATTCTCCACATATTTTTGTTGGGCGTCGTTGTCTATATACTTCTTGACATATTCCGGGATAGAAATGTTGAGCACGCCGATGATTTTCTCGACGATGTCGCGGTTCATTTTGGCGCAAGGGTCGGGCTTTGCCGTGCTTTGCGGCTTTTCTTGTTGTGTTGTGTCGGGCGCCTTTTTCTGCAGTCCGTCTTCTTTGAATGGGTTGATGTAGGTGGAGTGTTCTGGTCCCTGAACAGTTGTTTCCTCCTCCTCTTCCGTCCCGGAGAATCCGAGTATTTGCTTTATGTTGTTGAAAAATGTCATAACTGATTGTTTTTTTGAATTGTTGGTTTGGCAATGATTCCTAATCCGGTTTTTCCGTTGATGCCCACTTGCAGCTGGTCGTCGAATTTTACAATCCGGATGAATTCCGACTCATAGACAGCCGGTATTGTGTCAAGAAAAGCATAGTCACAAATATCGCCGTTCCGGGGGTCTACAGTCAGATAGCCTACTCCGAAGGAAGTCAGGTTTTGGAAGAAATGCGTGCCCTGGCTCGGCTCAATCCGATAGTGGGGGAGTGCCGTTTCTGCGATGATTCGTGCGGATGAGATGTGTGCCCATTTCACGGGGATTCCCAATGCCGGGTCGCTTGAGCCCCAACGTCCCGGACCAATCAGCACATAGCCGTCATCGTTGCCGGTATACTGCTTGTTGATACGTTCGATTTCGCGTGCGATTGTCGGTGTGTTGAAAGAAGAAAAATTTTCGGGCTTCACATAGACTATATCGTGGATGTTGTCGGTCATGCCGTGTCCTAACGCCGAATTGCTTTTAAGTATGAGGCAATCGTCGGGCGTGTCCATGATTTTCTCGTCGAGCATTTCTTTTCGGTCGACAATCGGTCGGATTTGCAGCCAATAGACAGAGCCTTTGGTTTCTCCGTTTTTGTCGATGCAGCCTGCAAATTCGATTTCAACGGGTCGACGCATCTCTTTTTCGCCTTCGCTGAGCATAAAGTCCACGATTGGGGCAAGGGGGAACGCACCGTGTTTCAGTATGTTGGCAAATGTGACGACGCGCCGTCCGTTGCCATATTCCCCGTCGCGGATCATCTGGTCGTTGGGGTCGTAGGTCGACACCATATATTTCAGAGAACCGTTGTGAGCGGCGTCTTGTATGCGTATTTTTTTGATGTTGAAGCTATCGTCTACGCTGAAGCTGTTGTCGATGTCTTTCACGTCAAGCGCGTAGAATTGAGTCTGCGTATCGCGCAGTGCCAAGTCGAGCGTACTTGTTTGGAGCACTTTGTCGGGATGGCGTGGAGAGAAGCGCAGGGAAAGTCCTCCGTCGACGATGTATTTACCCAAACCGACGGCGATTTCCGCAACTCCGTCTTCCGGACTTTCGTCATTGATTGGGTAGTAGTTGAGTGAACGTCCGACGCCTGCAAACGACGGATAGTAGTTGCCGTCGTATTCCTTGCCTGCTACTTCCTGTATGATGATAGCCATCTTTTCCTGGTCGATGAGGTTGCTTGTGGCTGTCATGTAGGCTTTTGAGTCGGCATAGAATACCGAGGCGTAGACACTTTTGACAGCATTTCCAAGCAATCTGTACATTGCTTCTTTGTCGGACAAAAGAGGTATCATATAGGTGGAGTAGATGCCTGCGAACGGCTGATAATGGGAATCTTCCAGCAGGCTTGAACTGCGAACGGCCAGGGGACGTCCGATTACTTCAAACAGGGCAAAAAAGTCATCTTTCAGGCCTTCCGGAAGTTGGGCGTCGAGAAAAGCATGCAGGATTTCGTCGTCGTCCGCATTCGACAAAGCAATGGGATAGAGGTTGTTTTCTTCCATAAACCGGTCGAAGATGTCTGTGCAGAGCACGACTGTGCGGGGAATCGCCACTGTCACTCCGTCGAAGTTGTCGCAAATCGGGTATTTTTTGATGATAGAGTCAATAAAAGCCAAACCTCTTCCCTTGCCACCAAGCGAGCCTTGTCCGATGCGTGCAAAGTTAGAGTAGTAGTCGAAGCGGTTTTTCTTGAAAATGGCAACAACTCCCTTGTTCTTCATCTTGCGGTATTTCACAATCAGGTTGAAGAAAAACTGCTTTACTTCGTTTGCTTCACGGATGTCGTGGAAGCGGTGGGCCTGGATGATTTCCGCTATGGGGAACATGGCACGGGAATAGAGCCAGCGGGAAATGTCGTTGCGGGAGGCGTGATAGAGAAGTGAATCTGAAGGAATGTCGAACATCTTGTCCTGAAAATCTTTCAAGTCGTGGAGACGCATCACTTCTTCTCCGGTTTCCGGATTCTTGATGACGAAGTCGCCAAATCCAAAATTTCTTGAGATGACTTTCCCGAGATCGACCGGGAACTTTTTCGAATTTTTATCGAGAAAAGAAGCTCCGACTTCTTCTGCAAGCGGCGCATTGGCAGTTTCCGAAGAATCGATAATCAGCGGAATATAGGGGTTGTCGGCATGTATCTCTTTTGCCAGTCTGATTCCGGCCTGACGGTCTTTCGCTCCGTTGCGGTTAAATGAAACGTCGCTGATGATGCCGAGGATATTGTCGTGATACTTTGCGTAAAGAGCTTGCGCTTCTTCGTATGTGCGGGCGAGAATCACTTTGGGGCGTCCTCGCATTCGGAGCATCTGCTCGTGTTCGTTGAGTGCTTCCGTCGAAAAGATGCGCGACTGGTTGAGCAGGAACTTGTAGAGGTGGGGCAACATTGACGAATAGAAGCGTATGGAGTCTTCCACCAGCAGGATGGTCAGGATGCCCACTTACAGAATGTCGTTGACGCTCTTCATCTTGTCTTCCATTAACTTCATGATGGCAACTAGCAGATCGACGTTGCCAAGCCAGCTGAATACATAGTCGACTCCTGAGAAGTCCTCGTTTGCCAACCGTCGGGACACTTCTCGCGAAAAAGGAGTCAACACGATGAATGGGATGTTCGGATAGAGCGTTTTGGCACGTTTTGCTTCGCGGAAGGTCAGCCCGATGTCCTTGCCGGGCATTGCGATAATCAAATCGAACGACTTCGACTCCAGCAGACGGTATGCGTCTTCATAGCTGCTTGCCTGGCTTACTCGCGGGGGAGAGCTTAGGTTGAGTGACGTATATTCAAAGTAGAGTTGTTCTTCGATTCGCCCGTCTTCCTCCATCATAAAGGCATCGTAGGGAGAGGCGATTAGCAGCACGTTGTAGATGCGGCGCTGCATCAAATCTTGGAATGCAGTGTCGTGCAGGTACAGTTGACTCAGTTTTGCTTCGTTCATAGACGCGATTCTATCCTCCGATCTAGTAATACAAAGACAGCGTAAGCCGGGGCGCAGCCTGTCTTATACAAAGATAGGCATAATAATTTTTTAAAACCTTATGGAGAGCCGCTTTTTTGCAGATTGGGCAAAAGAAGCCGCTCCGTCTTTTTCTTGAATGAGGCGGAACGGCTTATTTGCAAGTGGTGCCGCGCTTATTTTTTGTGGCGCAAGACTTGTACGGAACGTGCCGGGATGTAGAGTTTCAGCCAGCCGATTCCGTGTGGGGCATAAAGCGGATCGTTGACAGTCAGGTGTTTTACGCTGCCATCGACATTGCCGTAACCTCCGTATATGGGTTGGTCGGAATCCATCACATGGCGGTATTCGCCTTCGGGGGCGAGAATGCCATAGTCGCTGAACGACTGTGTAGGGTTGAAGTTGAATACGAACACAAGGTTGCCGCGTTTGAAAGCCAGCACTTGGTCGTCGTCTTTGTCCCATAGCTTTTCTACCGGAGTCGATTGGAAGTTGCGTACGCTTTTGACAAGATGGATGATGTCTTCGTCAAATTTCCCGAGGTATTTGTATTTCAAATCCTCACGGTCAACTAGATTCCATTGGCGGCGGGCGTACTTATACGACCAGCCGTTGCCTTCTCGCGGAAAGTCGATCCATTCCGGGTGCCCGAATTCGTTACCCATAAAATTCAGATAGCCGCCATTGATTGTGGCGAGCGTTGCCAGCCGGATCATCTTGTGGAGGGCGATGCCGCGGTCGACTGTCATATTGTTGTCTCCCGCCATCATATGCCAATACATTTCCGAATCAATCAGGCGGAATATGATTGTCTTGTCTCCCACCAGCGCTTGGTCGTGGCTTTCAGCATAGTTGATGGTTTTTTCGTCAGCGCGTCGGTTGGTCAGTTCCCAGAAGATTGATGTGGGTTTCCAGTCTTCGTCCTTCTTTTCCTTGATGGTCTTAATCCAATAGTCGGGGATGCCCATTGCCATACGGTAGTCGAATCCGATGCCGCCGTCGCTCACCTTGTTGGCCAGTCCCGGCATTCCGCTCATTTCTTCAGCAATGGTGATTGCCTTTGGGTTTACCTTGTGGATAAGCTTGTTGGCAAGAGTCAGATAGGTGATGGCATTGGTGTCCTGCCCGCCGTTGTAGTAATCGTCATACGACGAAAACGCTTGTCCGAGTCCGTGGTTGTAGTAGAGCATCGAAGTCACGCCGTCGAAGCGGAAACCGTCGAAGTGGTATTCTTCCAGCCAGAATTTGCAGTTTGAGAGCAGGAAGTGGAGCACTTCGTTTTTGCCGTAGTCAAAGCAAAGGGAGTCCCATGCGGGATGTTCGCGTCGAGAATCACCGTAGAAATATTGGCAGAGGCTGCCGTCGAAGCGTCCGAGTCCTTCTGTTTCGTTTTTGACGGCATGGGAGTGGACGATGTCCATAATCACGGCTATGCCGTTCTTGTGGGCTTCGTCGATAAGTGCTTTCAGTTCGTCAGGTGTGCCGAATCGGCTGGATGCCGCAAAGAAGCTTGAAACGTGGTAGCCGAACGATCCATAGTAGGGGTGTTCCTGGATTGCCATAATCTGGATGGCGTTATAGCCATCCTTGACGATGCGGGGGAGCACTTCCTCCTGAAATTCGCGATAGGTGCCGACGGCCTCTTTGTCCTGTGCCATACCGATGTGACATTCGTAGATGAGCAATGGGTTGGTCTGTGGCTTGAAGTCGGTTACTTTGAATTTATAGGGACGAGGCGGACACCACACTTGTGCCGAGAAAATCAAAGTTTTTTCGTCTTGAACGGTTCTGGTGGAGTAAGCCGGGATGCGTTCTCCTCTTCCGCCATCCCATTCCACAATGAGTTTGTAGAGGTCTCCGTGGTGGATGGCATTTTTGGGTAAGTTTATTTCCCATACGCCGTTCCCTATGGGCGTGAGTCGGTAGTCGTCTTTTTCTTCCCATGAAGAGAAAGTTCCAATCATGGTGATGGCAGTGGCATTGGGTGCCCATTCGCGGAACACCCATCCTTTTTTATCCTTGTGTAGACCGAAGTATTTGTGGGCGTTGGCGAAGTCCACCAGATTGCCTCCCTTGCCTGTCAGTTCCTTTTCTTTGCGGACAGCATCTTCGTGTCGACCGTTGATGGCATCTGCAAAAGGTTCGAGCCACGGGTCGTGGCGAATGATGGCCAAAGTCTTTTTCATTGGTAAATGGTATGAAGTGATATTTGTTTAATGTTTTTGATACCACAAATTTAGGTAAATCTATCCCAGTTTCAAAATAATTTTTATCCAAATTGTGAGCCAATAGCAAAAGAGGTGTGCCACTCTTGGCACACCTCTTCTCATTAAGAGAATTAATCATACACCCTACTTACCCATTGGAACAGTTAGTTTTAATCTTTTTCATATCTTACCCAAACCCTTTTCATATCTATGAAGAATAAAGTACCTGTGTTATGCGAAATATGGAATTATAATGAGACTTTTTCCGAAAAAATGTTGATGTCGATTGCTTGTGTCTAAAGTTAATACCACAACTAAACACGGGTGTTCGCTTAATTCTCGTAATGTCCGTTTTCGGTGAAGGTGATGCAGACTTCCGAATTGCTGATGTTGCGAAGGCTCACTTCAAACAGCGTTTTTCTTCCGTCGTCACTTTTCTTGACCGTATAGCTTTGTATCGAATAGCCCGGAAAATCTTTGATGATTTTGTCGATGACAGCCGAAGGCAAATGTTGTGCCTGGGTGGCCATTGCAATTTCCTTTAGCTCGCTTCTGCCGGATGCCGGCATGTTGCTTGCATAGGCTGTCCCGATTCCGAGGGCAAGAGCGATTATCAATATTGTTGAGTTCATTTTTTGTTTCAGTTGCTTGTTCGCTCTATAATATGACAATTATAATGCCAAACTTGCTGTTTTGGGTGCAATTGTCAGATATTTAGGTGTTTGTATGTTTTTGGCTCGATGGAGTGATGTGTGGTGAAGTGTGGAAAGTGTGGAAAAAGTGTGGAATAATTCCACAAAATGGGCGATGTTTCTACACAATGCCGTGTTGCTTGATTTTGTTGTAGAGGGTCTTTCGGTCTACTCCGAGAAGCACGGCGGCTTTGCTTTTGTTGTTGTTAGTCTGCTGGAGAGCGCGTATGATTCGTTGCTTTTCCTCGCTTTCATCGTAAAGTTGCAGTGATGAGGAAGGCATAGGAATCTGGAGGCTTGCAGCCGGTGTTGTCACGCCGCCCAGCTCGCTGGCAAAATCA
>USOC01000035.1 GCA_900556245.1 uncultured Prevotellaceae bacterium | reverse complement strand
GACAAGCATTTGCCAGTGACGCTGTTCATCATAATGCGGGCAATCTCTTCGAAAAGCCTGTTTGTTCTCACGTCTATGACATTCTTGTCCTTTCCACTGTCGAGCATCACCCTTTTGCCGTTGAGAATGAAAACATAGCGATAAGGCGACTGATATTCCCACCGGAGACAATCACTGCGCCGGTAATACATTCTGCCTTGTGACACAAGTTTGTCGTCAAGCATCTTCAACGTCTTTGTTTGCACAAAACGACAGTCCAACGACTTCATTGCCGCTGCGGCTCCGTTAATCGCCGACAGGGCTTTCTTCATGTTTCCACCGGAAAGTTTGACCGATGGTTGGGCGGATACGCACAGACTGAGCAGCACAATTGTCAGAAATAATACTTTTCTCATAACTTCGTCATTTAGCTATCAACAGACATCCGGCTATTATCAGCACGGCACCTGCCCAGCGGACCGGTGTTATCGTTTCATGCAGAAACAGACTGGATGCCAACATTCCGAAAATATAACTGAAACTGACCAACGGATACGCCATACTCAGCGGATATTTTTGAAGGATATACCACCAAAGCAGCGAACCGCCGCCAAAAAGCAGCAAATGAAGATGAAAACTCCAACAAGACAGCAATCGCCCGAAAAATGAGAACGACATACTGAAACTGCCGACATTCGCCAACGCCAGCTTCAGAAACACCTGCCCCATTGCAAGCAACAGGCATTGCAGTCCTGTCAACCCTATCAACATCCACATCGCCTCAACAGAACAAATGAAAATTCTTTCCCGTCGCTGTGATTGACAAACAGCACGTTCTTCAATTCTCCGGAATCTTTCCCGCCCAATGTCATACCGGGAAAGATTCCGGCAGCCAACCATCTGGCTGACGCGTAAATACCCAATGCCGACGACGAATAGCATTCTCCGAATATTGGCTTATAGGAAACCGACGGAAGCCCCTTAAGCAAGCCTCTGAGCAACATATCGTAAGAATCGTCATTGGCTGAAGCCCCGTTTTTACCGGTCACGACCAAGCTGATATCTCCGGTTTGCAGTCCCGACGCGTGCAACAATCGCTCAATGACATCCTTTTGCTCTTTCTCCGTTGGCCGATAGACCATCTCGATGCCGGCCAGTTCACAAAGGCAATCACGTTCGCCTCCCGCAGTCAACAACATGGCTACTGAAGCTTCTCCGCAAGCGCACTGTCCGGGATTTCCCACATAACCGATACGTTCAAGAAGCGTGAAATAGGAAGGCGTGACCTCGTCATGACCTCCGACCAATGCCGTATTGACATCTCCAAGCTGCAACTGCAGAACTGCGTCGAGCAATGCGCTTTCGAAAGACACGGATTTCTGCGAATACGTTGCATTGTAGCCATGCGCATGCGTATGGATGGCAATCAGTGAGCCGATGGTATTATGGGTAGACTGCATGAAATGGGTTGGTTTCAGAAGCTGCTCGCCATCGACGCAGAGAGCCTTCAAAAACGCCTCTGTGTTTTCCACACAGCCGAGACCGGTTCCGGTCAGGATGGCATCCGGACATTCGATACCGGCCTCCTGAAGCACGCAGACCGACGTGACAAGCGCCCGCTTAAGCACCTTGCCAAGACGTCGCGATTCAATGGGCGACAAGTAGTCGCGGTAGTTAGGATCAATACTGCGCACATAGCGGTCTTCATAACGATGCGGCACTTGAAGCCAAGCCTCCGACAAGGGTTCCTGCATCGATATCTGAGCCGCAGACCGGATATATATTCTTCTCTCTTCCATCATTCTTCCCATACTGAAATTAACAAAGAGGAGTCGTTGCCCCCAAATCCGAAAGAGTTGCAAAGCACATGCTTCAGATGCTGTTCCCTGAGTGTCGACGTAACAGGCACTATTCCGTCTTCCATCGCGGCTGACCAATGCAGATTGGCCGGAATAATTCCATGACGCATCGACAAGAGGCAAATGACAAGTTCGATAGCCCCCGACGCGCTGGTCGTATGGCCGGTAAATGCCTTCGTAGATGACACAGGAGGCACCTGACGACCGAAAATACGCATCATAGCGACACTCTCGCTGGCATCGTTGTTCGGCGTACCGGTTCCGTGAGCATTGATATAATCTACATCCTCCGGTTGTAAAGAGGCTTTTGCAATAGCTTCACGCATCGCCCTGTATGCACCCTCGCCATCGGCAGATGACGCAGTCTGATGGAAAGCGTCGCAGGCGTTGCCCCAACCGGACAGCCGGCATAATCCTTTTGCCCCGCGACGCCGGGCGGAAGACGCCCGCTCGAGTACGACAAAAGCCGCCCCTTCCCCTAAATTCAGTCCGGCTCGGGTAGCGTCAAAAGGCCTGCACGGCTCCCTGTCAAGAATCATCAGCGAATTGAAACCATTAAGATGATATTTCGTGATACACTCGCTGCCACCGGCGACTACGATGTCCGCCCTTCCACTACGTATCATATTGGCGGCAAGAATAATGGCATTGGCCGCCGAAGAACAGGCTGTCGACACCGTTGTCACAAATGCAAATCGTCCGGATTGCCCGGCAATCATTTCCGTACACGCTCCACAATCGTGGGTAGCGATATAAGCGTTTTTCGAATCGTTTTCGAGAAAATCAAGATAGTATTGTTCGCTTTTGTCCATCCCGCCGACAGTTGTACCCGACACCAATCCGCAATGGCCAAGGTCTTCTCGCTTCAGTCCGGCTTCACGGAGAGCTTCACGAAGGGCAAGCATTCCCATCAACGAAGTGCGGGTGACCGGGACATTACTCGGAATATCAAGCATCGCTGCCATTTCCTCATTGTCCAGTTGCACTTCGCCCACCGGAAATTCAGTGTGCTCAGTCTGTAGATATTTCAGTCGTCGGATACCCGTCTTTTCTGCGAGCAATGAATGAAGCACGGCCTGACTGTCATGCCCGATGGCTGAGATTATTCCGGAGCCTGTGATAAGTATCGGTTCGTCTGTCATAGGATTATTTTACGCGGTTTTCCGACACGTAGTTGGCCATCACCTGGACGGATTGGAAAATTTCCTTGCCTTTGGCGGGATCCTTCAACTTGATACCGTAGTTCTTTTCCAGCATCACAATCAGCTCCAACGCATCGATAGAATCAAGTCCGAGTCCGTCTCCAAAAAGCGGAGCGTCGTTGTCGATATCTTCCGGACGGATATCCTCCAGATTCAACACTTCGATAATTTCATTCTTCAATTGTAAGATTAATTCTTCCATATCTGTTATTTGTTAAATTCAACAATAAAAATTTCTGCTTCAAATTCATCGTCCGACGAACATTCGAGCCATCCGCCTATCGCCGACGTTGTCTGCTCGTCAAGAGCTGATTGTGCCAGCAATCGGCCTACTGCTTCATCATCCCTGAGGTCGACAACATAGAAGGCCGTCTCCCCGTGGTATTTGTTTCGGATGGCGATTTCGCCGGTCACTATATTGGGCAACGTATAGACAAACTGGGCAGGACTGGGGTAATAGTCATCACTGCAAATCGTCCGCTGGTAACGGCGGTCGGTGCTCAGCGACGAACTGCGGTTGACCATCACCACTGCCCGGTCTTCGCGCTCCACAAATCGCTCGTTTCCCTCAGCCTCCAGCAACAGTTCGGATGCGACAAAACCGAGACGGCTGAGCGTGTCCATCTTGAAAAATTTGGGATAACCGCCAATGCGCTGCCGATAGACAGCCGCAAGCATCTCCGCTCCGGTCGCTGCCACCGCTGTACGCTGTCCGTCAACTACGATTTCAGAAGGCGTGATTCGCACGCGATGTGTCACTTTCATCACCATTTTTCACCTCCTTTCGCCAATAGCAATGCGGCATTGCATCCTCCGAAGCCGGAAAGCAGTTTGACAAATGCCCGGCGTTCGGTAGAACGATTTTCCGGAGAAATGTCCAATGGATGGGATACGCCACACTCGCTATAGCCACGTGTGCCAAGGATAGTTGCATCGTCAATAGCATACATCGACACCAAGGTTTCCAACAGTCCGGCAGCACCCATCGTGTGTCCGTAATAGCCTTTCAGGCCATTTACCGGAACTTCAGAAAGTCCCGCTCGCATAATCGCAATAGACTCCATTTCGTCGTTGTAGGCGGTAGCTGTTCCGTGGGCATTGACAAATGCGAGACGAGAACGGTTGTCCGGACTGACAACGGCACGCAAAGCTCGAAAACTGCCTTCTCCTGTCCGCGACGGTCCGGAAATATGATTGGCATCATTGCGCACAGCCGCCTTGCATACAGTCCAATCGTCTGTGCCGACTTCCTCTGTTCGGGCATAAATGATAGTTGCGGCGGCTTCGCCGAGATTCAATCCGTCGCGTCCCTTGTGATATGGACGACAAGGCATACTTGACAACGCCTTGAACGACTGGAATCCGGAAACGATAAATTTCGACTGGATGTCACAGCCTGCGACAATGGCATATCGACAAGCTCCACTCTCAAGCATCCGCATGGCAGCAACCTGCGCGCAAACGCCGGAAATACACGCATTCGATACGACAAGCGGCTGACGCGGATTCCCGAAAAACCGGCTCACCGTCTCCGCCGCACAACCGAGAAGCAGACGCTCTCTCCCGATGTGTGGAGACTCTCCGTCGTCGAGCAGCGAAACATTGCCTTTTGTCGTCGATACGATAAACAGGGTGTCGGACGAAGAGGCGTCTATACCGGCTTCGGCAACAGCACCGGCAACCGACAGTATCAAAGCCTTCTCAAACGCCGTATAGCAGGAAGCGTCTCCGATGACGGAAAATGCGCTGTCGATGAATCCGTCCTCAAAAAGCGAACCCACAAATGGTTCGGGCAAGCCCCACCTGCCTTCATATAGGCGCAACGCCGAACGGCCGGACTTCACGGCTTCATAATTCTCGCGTGCAGTCAAGCCCAAAGGCGATACGATATTTCCTCCGATTCTCACTATCATAGGACGTTCCATTTCTTTTTCCAATCGGCATAAAAGTCAGGATTGGCCCAGACAAGTTGATAATCTCGATCCATAAACACCTGCACAGAATGACCTGTCGCAAGGAGTTCGTCGCTCTCGGCATGATGGATTTCATAATCGAAAACTATCTTTGCAGCCTCCGTGGGACAATAGAAAATATCTATACGGCAAGGCATTCCATAGACAATGGGCCGCTTGTATTTAAACGACAGGTCGACAAGAGGGGCATAATAACCGCTGTTGAATATCAGCAAATAGCCCAAACCGTATTTTTTGCCGAAAGCCTCACGGGCATCTTCGAAATAGAGCGGATACGATCCGTGCCAGACAATATTCATCGAATCCACTTCCGAAAAGCGAACCGAAAATTCTTTGGATGCCTTCAATGCTGTTTTCTCCATACCGTTATTTCAATCATTGCGCGTCGATGTCGCTCAACGCTATTTTCATTTCCGCTTCCACAAGCAATACGCCGTCACTTTCCACCGCCGCATCAACAAGTGTCATGCCAAACACCTCTTCACTGACGCGAATCGAGGTCGACAAGCGTTCGCCCACTGACGGCAACCGATGGATTTCCAAATTGCGGATTGCTCCGATAAATCCAAGTTTCACCGACTGACGGTTCATGCGGTTGATATAGCCCATCCGAGCCGCACATGTCTGGGCGATATTCTCTATCAATCCAGATGCCGACAGGAAACCGTCGGACACAAAAAGATTATCGCCACGGACGGTCAACTCCGTAACCGTAACTTCCGGATTGTAGGCTGTCAGACAGTCGACCATCACAAACGGCGGACGCTGTGGCAACAACTCTGCTACCGGTATTTCCCGCAGATTCTGTTCGCTCATCATTGCTCCCAAAATTCATAATAATTAAACCACTGGGTCGGATATTTCCTGACCATCCGTTCCAACTCTGAGGCAAATCGCTGAGCCATTTGCCTGATTTGTTCCCGCTTGGACTGCTCTTTGTCGACATCAATACGCACAACAAAAATGTCGTATTTCTTCACGGTTGTCTTCATGACAAAGAAGGCTGTCGCAGCGGCATCGCGACCGACTGCCAGCATAAAAGGACCAATCGGGAAGCGCATTTTCTCTCCGAAAAACGTGCACTCCACCGACTTCGACGAACCGAACATCCGATCGGCTGGCATACCGACGGCTTCTCCGTCGGCTAACGCTTCGTTGAGCAAAAAGATATGCGACATATCGGGCTTCACCGGTATCAGCCGAACGTTGCGGTCGGCAAACATGCGGTTGCGGTTTTGCATAACGGTTTCTGTCTCTCCGGCATAGACCAATGCATTGAACCGCTTGTTGCGGAATGTCAGCAGATAACCTGCTATCTCACAATTCCCGACGTGCGAACCAAGCTGGACAAAACCTCCGGGCGCAGAAGTCAAAGCATCGAACACATCTTGCCCATGCACTTCAAAGTCAAACCGTTTGCCGGCATAGACGGCAAATCGGTCGATGATAATCTGCCCGAATGCGAAATGGTTACGGTAAACATAAAAAAACGACTTCACCGGCGAATAATGAAAACGCCGGCGATAAAGACGATAGATGGAAAGATATCCTTTATGGTTGAACAGCATATAGAACACAACGACCACCGATACAATTGCGTAATAAAACCGTAAATCCAAAAATCTGAATCCGGCTATCAGGCTACGCTGCATCCACCCAGTTCCTCCGGTTCTCCCAGTCCACTCTTTTTCTGTCGTTTCTTTTTGTTCCGCCACGATTATCCCTGCACTTTGCTCTCAATGTAGTCGCAGAATTGACTGAGAGTCGTGACTCCCGCCATTTCTTCCGGTTTAATCTTGAAACCGAATTTCTTCTCAACGATGACCACAATGTCTACATAGTCAAGGCTGTCGATTCCCATGTCCTCTTTTAGGCGGGCATCCGGCTGGATCTTTTCTTCATCGATTTCCAAATCATCGATTAAAAACTCGCGAACTTTTTCGTCAATTTCTGTTCTGTTCATATTCTATTTATAATTTGTTTCTCTTTTATTTCAATTTGCACTCCATAATGCTGTGTCCATGTCCTAAATGGTCGTAGACAGTGGCGACAGTCAGCCCTGATGCCTCCACCAGGCGCGCCATATCGTCGGAATGATACATCTTACTGTTTCCGTTGGCAATCGCCGTGAAATAGACACTCGTCTGCGTCAGGCAGAACGCCGCCGGCTCATACCGCTGGCGATCCCAGAATGTCTCCATGATATAGAGACGCGAACTGGCATCCATCACCCGGGAGGCACGACTGAGGATACTCGCAATTTCTTCTTCCGAAAAACAATCGAGGAATTGACTCATCCAAATTGCATCCCAATGCTTGTCGGACGGGAAAGAAGCCGACTTATCAAGCAGATTGATGCCACATCCACGGATACGCCCGGCGCCAGCCTTGCCTTCGACAGCCCGGTGCATCAGCTCGATTTGCTGGGGAAGGTCGAGAATCGTCACCTCTACCCCGGAGTCATATTCAACGCAGCGGGTTGCCCACCGCCCGGTGTTTCCGCCGACGTCAAGCAACGTTTTGACTGGCTGTCCGAATACAATTTCCAATGCTTGGTCAAACGACTGGTCAGAATAGAAATGATCAAAACCAAACCAACTTTTCTGCACCTGCTCCGGCAATGATGACAGTCCTTCATAGACCGTCGGCCAATCTCCAAAATGACGCAAGCCGGCCGGCTTGCCTTCTTTCAATGCCTCTTCCAACCTAAACATGCCGATATAGTTGACATCATGGTTGAAATCCAAATTCACGCGTGTGGCAGGATCATTGAGCAAGAACCAGCCGGTTTTCGACAACGAGAATCGGTCGGTAGCGGTATCTACCAAAATAGTTCCTATCGACAGCGAGGCCTCTGTCAGGATGCGGACCGCATAGTCCGACAGACCGGTCTTTTCGCTCAGTTCCTCACGCGTCAAGCCATTGTCACTATCGCGCAACAGGTCAAGAATTCCGAACTTTATCATCAGCCGCGACACTTCGAACACAATCGGTCCGAAAGCAATGAATTCGGCGAGACGCTGAGCCTCCGGAGCCGACAAATGCTCTTTCGTATATGCTTTCTCTAATGCTGGAAACAGTTTCATGCCCTATCTTTTATCATGCCGCAAAGCACGCCTCCTATATTTTTTTGATAATCAATGCGCTGTTTGTCCCGCCAAAGCCGAACGAATTCGACAGGACAGTATTCACCTCCATGTCCGTTGACTTCGTAGCAAGATTGAGTTTCTCCGAATATTCGTCCGGATTCTCCAAATTGATGTTCGGTGCCACGAAATTGTGCTGCATCATTAGCAACGAATAGACGATTTCGCTTGCACCCGCCATCCAGCATTCATGCCCGGTCATCGACTTCGTACTGCTGACAAGAGCCC
>USOC01000034.1 GCA_900556245.1 uncultured Prevotellaceae bacterium | reverse complement strand
GATTGTCAATTCCTTCTATTAACAATGCTATTGTATTTGATTCTGTCATTTTTAGATTTCTCGCACTGTTATTTGGAACATAATTATATTCTTTAATTACTTTTAGTATTCTATTTCTTGTATTTTGATTAATTCCCGGGTCATCATTAATTGCTCGGGAAACAGTGCTAATTCCAACCCCACATATTCTTGCTATGTCTTTGATAGTAAGATTTGCCATGTCTTTCCCCTTTCATTTAGCATAAATTAATAAGTTTCATTTCTTCCACAATTTAGCATTTTACCACATAGCTGTACTTTATGCAAAAAGCTGCGAAAGTTGTCCCTTCGCAGCTCTTTTAAGAAATTATTATCTGTATTCTGTTTCATAATCAATTGAGTTTCATCAGTGATTTTGCATTTTCAATGGCAGCTTCGTCGATGGCTGCACCGGACAGCATTCCGGCAAGTTCATTGACCCGTCCGTCCATATCCAGTTCTTTCATTCTTGTTATGGTTTCAGTCGACGAATCCTGCTTATAAACCTTATAGTGACTGCTTCCCAATGCTGCCACTTGCGGCAAATGGGTAATGGTGATGACTTGAATATCCTTGGATATTTTCTTCATCAACTGTCCGATTTTATTGGCGACCTCTCCGGAGACGCCGGTGTCTATTTCATCAAAAATAATCGTGGGCAACTGCATCTTTTCGGCAATTATCGACTTGATGCAAAGCATCAGACGGGACAATTCGCCTCCAGATGCGCTTTCCTCGATGAGCAAAGGCTTCTGATTGACATTGAACGAGACCATGAAGTGTATCTTGTCCTGCCCGGTCGGACCGAAACCCGCCTTTTCAAAAACTATCTCGCCGGCGAAATTTTTCAAGCCGAGATAGGATGCAGAATTTTTCAACGACCGCATAAATGCAGAAGAAGTCTGCTTCCGTGTTTCGGTCAACTGCTGCGCCAACCGCCCCACCTCCTGATCCATCTTGGCCACCTGCTCTGACAGTGCGTGCAAATCTTCTTCCGAATTGTCTATTTCAGCCAGCGAACGTTGATAGTCGGCCAACAGCGTCAGCAATTCCTCGACACTGTCCACCCTGAATTTCTGCTGCAAGGAATAAAGCAGACTAAGCCGTTCGTCGATTTCCTCCAATCCGCTTGTGTCATCCCCCAGATTGTGGAGATTGCGACTGACGGTATCATAAATATCTTTTGCTTCAATCAAAATCGAGCCAAGCCTTTCCGACAGTTCCTTGGCGCCGTCATACATCTTCCCAAGCGAAGATATACGGTGCTCTGCCTGCGAAAGCAAATCAACCACCGAACCGTCTCCGTCGTTCAACAACTGGCACGCTTCACCAAGGGACTCCCGCAACAATGTCAGATTTTCAAGCACTGTTTTTTCTCGTTCCAGACGTTCCTGCTCGCCGACTTCCAGATGGGCCGACGACAACTGCTCGGCCTGAAATCTGAAATATTCCTCATCCTGACGTTTTTGGGATATTCGCTCCACCAAAGACTCATATTCGCAACGCACTGCCAACAACTGCCAGTATGCTGCCTGATAGGCTTCTGTTTGGACCTTGTTCCCGGCAAGATTGTCTATCACGGAAAGCTGATAGGATGGTGTCAACAGCAATGCGTTGCTATGTTGCGAATGAATATCGATGAGGCGAAATTTCCCTCCTGACGATACACTCGGAAGGGAAATAATCCAAGTCGTTTTGCTCGAAAAATTCTTGCAGCTGATAATGGCTGATGTCAAACGTGGCTTCGACAACAGTCTTTTTCAAGGAATCTCTGACCACCTTGGTATCTGCCCGCTGTCCGAGAATCAGCGACAATGCACCAATCACAATCGACTTGCCGGCTCCGGTCTCGCCGGTGATAATCGACAATCCGTCTTTCAGATCTATCTCTATATGCTCAATAAGCGCATAATTGGAAATCGACAATTTTTTAAGCATGGCAGAATCTTATTTATTGGTGCTTTCTTCCTTGATTTTGTCAAGTCGCTCCCGCTCCGTCGGATAAAGAGGATAAAGCAACTCATAGACTGATTGCTTTTCTGTCAGGTTCGACTTCGAATAGACATTGACCAACTCATCCAGTTTTGCATCCTTGAACATCGACAATGCGACTGACATCGGGGAAACGTCATAAATCTGCTTCAAGACCGCAAGCGACTTCGTTATGACAGCCTTTCCCTTGTCCGGGCTCAGCACCATCTCGTCCAACCCTTTACGATGATAGTCGTAGAGCAATGTGCGGATTCCTTTCGTGGAGTTATCTGTGAAAGCACTCAATACGGCACTCCGGTTCTTGTTGTCTTCAAACGCTTTCCATCCCTTTTCTCCGGAGCTTTGGGCCATCGTGACCACATTCTCCGCCTTCTCGTAATACCTCTGCCCGCCATTCGGAGTAATACTGTGGAAGTCCAGCGCCAAACTCATATAGGCTTTAAAATTAAGAATCGCTGTCAGGTTGCTTTCCATTGAATTTTCTGAAAACACCAGTGGCTCATTCTCTTGATAGGTAAACTCGACATTACTGTCCTTAAAGTTTATCAGTGTCGTAGTATACGTACTGTTATAAACCGGTCGAGTCGACTGCACCTGCAAATCTCCGGCCATAGTCGTGCCGTCGAACGAGGATATCGTGAAAAACAATTTACACTCTATTCGCTCATTCGCCAAAAACAGAGCGTTGCCCCACTGCGTATTATTCATATATTCAGTGATGGCTGTCTGCAAAGTCGTAAAAATTCCTTTGTCAGTGCCGCTGATTTTATCGGAATTGACCTCAACATTACAGTTCAATTCCTGTGAAAACACACCGGACACGACAAACAACATCATGCCGATTACGGCAAGAATCCTACGCTTTTTCATGACAAGTCGATACCACCAAGTCCACTATATCTTTTGCTACCTCTCGTTTGCTCTTTACCGGAAAATGCGTGGCATTTCCCGACTTGTCGACAACCGTCACCTTATTGGTGTCAACTCCAAAGCCTGCGTCTTTGTCTTCCAAAGAGTTAAGCACAATCATATCCAGATTCTTCCTGCGAAGCTTTTCTCTGGCATTCTCCTCCGCATGATCTGTCTCAAGCGCAAACCCGACCAAGGTCTGCCCTGCGGTTTTGCGTTCTCCGACCGCAGCGGCTATGTCCGGATTTTTCACCAACGTGATAGTCGGAATATCTTCTTTTTCCCGCTTGATTTTGCGTGTGGCTTGCTGTGCCGGCCTATAGTCGGCAACGGCGGCACACATCACTGCGATATCCATTTCGCCAAACTCCGCCATGACCGCATCATACATTTCGAGAGCCGATTCAACACCGACAATCCGAACAGACGGATGTTGGCTCTTGACGCTGACAGGACCGCTGACGACAGTCACATCAGCTCCCCGCGACGCAAACTCATCTGCAAGGGAATAGCCCATCTTTCCCGAGGAATAATTCCCGATAAACCGGACCGGATCAAGTTTCTCGTATGTCGGTCCTGCCGTGACAAGCACCTTCTTGCCTGCCAACTCCTGTGACTGGGTGAAAAAAGCCGCTATCACTTCAAAAATTTTTTCCGGCTCCTCCATCCTGCCCTTCCCTATCAAATGGCTGGCCAATTCTCCCGCAGCGGGTTCTATGATATGGTTGCCGTATGAGCGAAGCAATTCTATATTTCGCGATGTCGTGGGATGCTTGAACATATCCAAATCCATCGCAGGAGCCACAAAGACCGGGCACTTCGACGAAAGATAAGTCGTGACAAGCATATTGTCGGCTATCCCATTCGCCATCTTGCCTATGGTCGATGCCGTTGCCGGAGCTATGACCATCGCATCTGCCCACAAGCCGATATCGACGTGGCTATTCCAACTTCCTGTATTGGCAGTGAAAAATTCGCTGATTACCGGACGCCCGCTTAATGCAGACAATGTCACCGGCGTTATAAATTCTTTTCCGGAAGGAGTGATAACCACTTGCACTTCCGCTCCAGCCTTCACGAAAAGTCGCAACAGCCCGACCGACTTATAGGCGGCGATACCTCCGGTTATTCCTAAAACAATATGCTTGCCTTTCAACATCTGTTATTTCATTCTTAACTTTATGTTTGTCAACACGTTCTTCGTATTCTGAGGGAAATCTCCCTGCATCATCCAGCCAAAATATCCGGTATCTCGCTTCAAAACCTCCTCTACAGACTGTCCTTTGTATTTGCCGAAATTAAATACCTCAACATTTTTATCATTCATGACAATCCGGCCGGCTAAGTCGACATTTCGGTTCTGGGATGAAAATTTCGACAAAAATTCCACATCATTCTCCAGCGACGGATAACGGTCTAACTGCGATTTGAGCACTTCATAAGTGGCGCGAGTGTCCGCATTGGCAGAATGAGCCTCTTCCAAATCCTTGTTGCAGTAGAACTTATAGGCAGCCACCAGTGTACGCTGCTCCATCTTATGGAAAATGGTCTGCACATCGATAAACTTACGACGCGTAAAGTCGATGTTTACCCCTGCCCGGAGAAATTCCTCCATCAATAACGGTATGTCAAACTTGTTGCTGTTGAATCCGGCAATGTCACAACCTTCAAACACCCGGCTTAATTCTTTGGCAACCTCTTTAAATGTTGGTTTATCCTTGACGTCGTCATCCGTTATATGATGAATGGCTGTCGACTCAGCAGGAATCGGCATTTCCGGGTTAATCCGCAGCGTTTTTTCCTGCTCAGTGCCGTTAGGCATAATTTTAATATAGGAAATCTCTACAATCCTATCCTTGGATATGTTCACGCCCGTTGTCTCTAAGTCAAAGAATATCAACGGATTTCTCAGATTCAATTCCATAAGTCTATTACATATTCGGTACAATCATCGGCATCAGCAATGCAAGCCAGTCTTCTTTCTCGCCCTGTTCGATTGGCAGGAACAGACCCGGGCGTCCGGGAGCCGACAATTTAACGGAGATACTGTCCGCACTGATGTTGCTCAGCACTTCTATAATCTTGTCCTTGTTAAATCCTACGCTCAACGGTTCGCCTGCATAATCACACATGACGCTTTCTTTTGCCGACGTTGAATATTCCAGATCCTGCGCTTTCAGCAAAATGCGAGAATCGGCCACTTCCAACTGAATCAATCCTCCTTCAGTGGCAAACACTGCTACACGACGTATCGCATTCAGTAGCATCGTTCGGTCTACTGTGATTTCAAACGGATTATTCTGCGGAATAGCAGCATTATAGTTAGGATATTTTCCGTTGATGAACAAGCAATTGAGCGTATAGGTCGGTGTCTCAAACGAAACGCTCTTAGAATCAAGAGTTACTTTCACGTCTTCCGTTTCCTTGGAAAGGATATTCATCAGGATACTTGCCGGCTTTGTCGGCAGAATAAACGAGCCTTCAATTTCCGGAACTATACGGCTATTCATATAGCGTACCAATTTATGCGTATCAGAAGCGACAAAAACGATTTCAGACGGTTTGATATCCCAAAGCACACCCATCATAATCGGTCGAAGCTGGTCGGTTCCGACTGCAAATATTGTCTTTTCAATGCTCTTTGTGACTTCCGTGGCCGGAATTATCATCTCCAGCTTCTCCTCGACGGATTCTTCCTTGCGCGGATATTCCTTTCCGTCAATACCGACGAAGTTATAATCTCCGCTCTGATATTGCAGATGAATTTCAAACGTACTGTCGTTGATTTCAAACGTCAACCCCTGGTCGGGCAATTCCTTCAACAAATCGAGCATCCGCTTAACGTTAACCGCAAAGGACCCCTCTCCTTCCCACTCTGCCAGTTCGATTCTTGCAGTGATGGTATTCTCTTGGTCAGTACCGGTCACTACCAATTCTCCACCACGCAATGTAAACAAAAAGTTGTCCAAAATTGCTATTGTATTTTTCGGACTCACCACTTTACTAACTGCTGACAGATGCGTCAACAAAGACTTGCTCGGAATTGTAAATTTCATATCTATTGTTTATTTATTTTCAAGACTACAAATATAGTGAAAGTCGAGGGCAAAAGCATCAAGTTCACTTGAATAATTTTGCCGAGACGCATCCTATATTATCCAAATATAACGAAAGTCGAGGGCAAAAGCATCAAGTTCACTTGAATAATTTTGCCGAGACGCACTCCGTCCGACTTAAATACTGCAAAGAGACAGCAAACGAAAAGAGATTCTTACCATCCCCTGACATAATCGGAATCAAAGACTTTCCCCGCTTAACCCTAAAACAGTAGAACAGGCCATCACTTCATTAGGCGCACAGAATTTTCTCCAATGCGAACCTTTCCCCGCTTATAGAGATAACCCAAAGCCTTTTTGAAATCCTTCTTGCTGCATTGGAACAAAGCCTTGATTTCCTCAGGGGAAGAAGAGTCACTAAGAGCCATACTCCCTTGATTGTCGCGCAAATATCCGATTATTCGATAAGCCAGTTGAAAGACACGTTCCCCGCCACGCTCACGGATTGTCACGTCGATTTTCCCGTCATCTCTGACATTCTTCACATAAGCGCTGATTCGATCACCGGGAGCCACCGGATCAAACAAATCATTATTGTAAATCATTCCCCAAAAGAGGTTTTCGACAATAACCTTATACCCCAAATCCGTTTTCTTCACAACAAGTACGTCAACAACCTCGCCTTCAGAATAACGGGGCGCCTTATTCCCAACATATTTATCCAGTTTGGTAGAACCTACGTTACGCTTCGTCAGATGGTCGACATATGCGTAGACCTAATAGCGTTCACCCTCCTCAATCGGCTCAGCCTGCTCACGGAAAGGCACGAAGAGTTCTTTCGTAACGCCCCAATCCATAAATGCCCCGACCTGCCTGACACAAGTTGCTCTCAACATCCCGAATTCGCCCACTTCTATAATCGGCCGCTCTGTGGTAGCCACAAGACGATCCTCTGAATCACAATATACAAATACCTCCACCTCATCGCCAAGCTCTGTGTCTGACGAGACATACTTTCGAGGCATCAATATCTCCCCGGAATCTCCTCCGTCGAGATACAAGCCAAAATCCACCCTTTTTACAACCCTCAACGTATTGTATTTTCCTAATTTTATCATACCTTTACAAAAAATTTAAGGCTAATATCGGCATTATTTTTCAATTAAGCATTATGTCTGGTTCAAATTCTCGTCATAAACAACTGTTATCTCGCTCAAACCTTCTGGCATTTACAGGAATTTTCCTGATTGCGACCTTATGCTGCTGCACTTCCACAAACGGAAGTTCAAAGAGCAGAGACAACAACATTGACATCAGTTTCGACTCGATATCTGTGGCAGACTCGGTCATCGACAAAACCGGGATAATCGTTAAAATGGCTTCCGAAATATGCTATCCGTCGTCAATAGGCAGAGACTCCGCAAGAACGTCCGAATTTCAAAAGCTGTTCTGTGCAACCTTGCTCAACACCGAAATGAACGGAGAAGCCGAAATGCCACAAATCGTCAAGGAATCTATGGCAAATGAAATAGCAGTTTACGAAAATCCTCAAGACTCGATTTCCGGAAAAGGAAAAAGCACTCTCCAACAATGGCGCTACGACATAAAAAGACGGATATCCTGTACATACCACAACCACGACATTATCTGCTTTAAGAAAACATCGACAAGTTTCAAACAGAAAATGCAGACCATCTCCACCGACCAATATTTCTCTTTCAACATCGACGATATGACTCGAATAGAGATTCCCGACATTTTCGAAGCAGTGACTTTCCCGAAAATTGAAGCCTTGCTCAGAAGCCAACTGCTGAAAGACACCGGTTACAACAATGAGGAACAACTAATAGAAATCGGCTATTTCAATATGGACAACCTTGCCGTCACCAACAACTTCTCCCTATCCGATGCAGGCATAACATTCCACTATAATCCCTACGAAATTGCATGCTTCGCGGTGGGAGCTACCGACATCACACTCCCTTTCGACGACATCAAAGAAATGATCAAACAAGATTCACCAATTCAAAAATTGATTTCATAAATGGACATTATTCTCAAATATTTTCCGAATCTGACCGCCGAACAGACTGAACAATTCAGACTTCTCGGACAACTGTATCCTGAATGGAACGAAAAAATCAACGTCATTTCCCGGAAAGATATCGACAATCTATACACCAACCACATCCTGCACTCGCTGGCAATCGCCAAATTCACCGACTTCAAAGCAGGCTCCTCTATCCTCGACTTAGGCACAGGAGGCGGTCTGCCGGGCATTCCGTTGGCAATCATGTTCCCCGACACAAATTTTTTAATGGTCGACCGCACAGGGAAAAAAATCAAAGTGGCAAGTAGCATCGCCGATGCAATTGGCTTGAAGAACGCGGAATTCCGCCAATGCGACGCAAAAGAA
>USOC01000033.1 GCA_900556245.1 uncultured Prevotellaceae bacterium | reverse complement strand
GGATTCCGGCAGGAAATCTTGATCGAGCGTCATATTGTCGTCAATATACTGGTAGGATGTGACGCTTGTCAGGCTGAAGCGGTCGTTGTGCCACCCGATGGTCAACCCGTCGAGCACGGAGTTGCGACGGTAGAAGCAGGTATCGTTGTAGTTGTTTTCCTTTGTGTCTGCAAATTCATAGGCATAGCCTCCTTGCCGGGCAATTGTTGCGCTTGCCATATTTTCCAAAATCACTTGGTCGTTGGGCTTCCACGCCAATTTCAGCATTGCTCTGGCATAATTCTCTTTCCCGCATTTTTCCCCATTTGCTATATTCCGGAAAAAGCCGTCGGTATGCGCAAAGGAAACGCTTCCGCCGGCGCCGAATTTGCGGGTTGGACGGGCGTAATGGGATACGGCGGCTTTTGCGCTGTTGGACTTTCCGTATTCGGCAAGCAGCCGGGTGCCTTGGTAGAACAGCGGAGAGAGCGTTCGGATGTCGATGACTCCACCCATCGTATTGCGCCCGTACATGGCGCTCTGCGGACCGCGGTCGATGCGGATGCGGTCGATGTCGGTCAAGTCAAAGTCGTAGTTGTCCTTGTTGAGGATGGGTACGTTGTCGACTACCATTCCTACTGCCGGTTGGTCGATGCGGGCGCCTAATCCTCTGACATAGATAGAGGATGTGATGCGGGAGCCGTAGTCGGGGATGAAAAAGTTCGGGGCAAGGATGCTTATGTCCTTGGCGTTGACGATGTTTTTTCTTTCAATTTCATGACGGGCAACAACGGTCGATGCGCCGTCGCCGGTTTGCCCGTGCTTTTTGACGGCGGCGACCGATACTTCCCGCAGATTCACGATTGAATCTCCATAGGTGTCCGGTGCCGCTGTCGCAGCAAATGCTGAGGCGGTGGAAAGAATCAAAAGTAGCAGCAGGCGATTATTCAAAACACTCTTAATTTAATTAGGTGCAAAGTAACAGATTTATTCTTTTGCCTGCAATCACTAAATTTGGTGATTTTCCATGGACTTTTATTCTGTTTGCAAACTGCCGGAAATGTGAAAAATTAGCTTCTTCAGAGAATTAATTGTTTTTTTGTCTTTCCGAGAAAGAAAGAATTGTTATATTTGCAGTGCGTAAAATGCGCAGGAATAAGTAAATATGGGAAGATAGAGAGTATAATCGTGTGATATTAAGCGGTTTTACTTTCGTTTTTCTTGTTTGTGCGTGGAAAACTTAAAGTAATTATAAATAGATGGATTTGTCAATATTTGGTATTGAAAGCACCTCGACAGCCCTTGTGGCGGTTTTGACCGGCGTTGCCCTCGTGGTAATAGGTCTGTCGTTGGCTGCGTTAATCGGTCCCCGATCCTATGCTCCGCAGAAAGGGGAGGCTTACGAGTGTGGTATCCCAACCCGGGGAGAGAGTATGGTTCAGTTCAAGGTCGGCTACTACCTGTTTGCCATCCTGTTTCTGATGTTTGATGTGGAAACCGTGTTCTTGTTCCCATGGGCGGTGATTGCCAAAAGTATGGGCGTTGAAAGCATACTTGCCGTGTGCGTATTCTTATTCGTTTTAATCTTAGGGCTGGCATACGCTTGGCGGAAAGGAGCATTGCAATGGAAGTGAAAATTAAGGGAATGAAGCGCGAAGACTTCAATGACAATGAGTATATCGACAACTTGGTCGCCCAGCTGAAAGAGTCGGGGACAAACGTTGTTGTCGGCAAACTCGATCAGTTAATTAACTGGGGGCGCTCCAACTCGCTTTGGCCGCTGACGTTTGCTACGAGCTGCTGTGGTATTGAGTTTATCTCCCTTGGCGCAGCCCGCTACGATATGGCTCGTTTTGGCTTTGAGGTGGCTCGTTCGAGTCCGCGTCAGGCAGACTTTATGATGGTCGCAGGTACGATTGTCTATCGTATGGCTCCAGTCTTCCGACGTCTTTATGAGCAGTTGGCTGAGCCGAAATATGTGATTGCCGTAGGCGGTTGCGCTGTTTCGGGAGGTCCGTTCCGCAATTCCTATCACGTTGTCAAGGGAATTGACACGATAGTGCCTGTCGATGTCTTTATTCCCGGTTGCCCTCCTCGTCCGGAAGCAATGTTCTACGGACTGATGCAGTTGCAACGCAAGGTGAAGGTAGAGCGATTCTTCGGAGGCGTCAACCGGAAACGCACCCGTGAGGACTTCTTTAGAGAAAATCCAGAAATTGCAAAAGAAGAACACGTACAAGAATAAAAATAACGCATACATAATATATGGTAGATATAAAAGAATTGATCGGCAAGGTTTGTCCTGAGGCTGTCTATGAGGAAAACGAGGTGGCATACGCCGTTGTTCCCGATAATAAGTGGCATGCCGTAGCCGAGACGTTGAAAAAAGCCGGCTACGATTGGCTTGAGGCTCTTGTCGGCGAGGACTGGGGCGAAGAGTTGGGTTGCGTCTACTATCTGAAGTCGACAACCGACCATTCGACAGTATCCGTGAAAGTGGCTACCGCCGACCGCGAGAACCCTATGCTTCACAGCGTGTCCGATATCTGGCATGTGGCTCAGATTGAAGAGCGTGAGGTTTATGATTTTTACGGCATTAAGTTTGTCAACCACCCCGATATGCGCCGTCTGTTCCTGCGCAATGACTGGGTGGGATTTCCTTTTAGAAAGGATTATGACGAAAGTCCGGAACTGAACCCTGTTCGTCTTTATCACGAAGAGGTTGATGATACAACTGTCTCTTACCGAGAGGATGAGAACGACAATATCGTTGAAGAGAAAAAGAACGTCTTTGAACCGGGAGAATTTGTGGTCAATATAGGTCCGCAGCATCCGGCAACTCACGGTGTGCTCCGTTTCCGCACTTCGCTTGATGGAGAGGAAGTGAAGAAAATCGACCTGATTTGCGGTTATATTCATCGTGGTATCGAGAAGCTTTGTGAAAAACTCACATATCCGCAGACTGTCCACTTCTACGACCGTATGGACTATTTTTCGTCTTTGCCCAATGAACACTGTCTCTGCATGTGCATCGAAAAGGCTCTTGGCATTGAAGTGCCCCGTCGTGCGCAGGTGATTCGTGTCATGATGGACGAGTTGTCGCGTATTGCGTCACACTTGTTGTTCTTCGGAACTTTCTGTATGGACCTCGGTGCTACTACAGCGCTGTTCTACGGACTTCGTGAGCGAGAGACCATTCTGAATATTCTTGAGGAAACTTGCGGTGCGCGCATGACATTCAACTATAACACCATCGGCGGTGTGCGTGCAGACATACATCCCGGTTTCGTGCAGGCTGTCAAAGACCTTATCGCAATTATGCCTTCTCGCTTGAAGGAATATCATCAGCTTGTTACCGGAAACGTCATTTTCCAAAACCGTTTGCGGAATGTCGGTGTGTTGAGTCGTGAGGAAGCCATAAGCTACGGTGTTGCAGGTCCGTCGGGACGTGCTTCCGGCTGGGCTTGCGACTTGCGAAAGAACAACCCTTATGCCGTATACGGTGAACTCGACTTCGAGCAGGTTGTCATGGACGGCTGCGATTCGTTTGACCGCTACTATGTCAGAATGAAAGAAATCGAGCAGTCTGTCAAGATTCTTGAGCAGCTTGTCGACAATATTCCCGAAGGTGACTACTGCGCGAAAGTTCCAAAGATAATCAAGTTGCCCGTGGGGCATTGGTTCCAGAGCGTAGAGGCTTGCCGCGGAGCGTTCGGTGTCTATATTGACAGCCGTGGAGAGAAGAATCCTTACCGTATGAAAGTAAACGGGACATGTCTTCGTCTTGCCGGCATCGTAGACCGCCTTACTCGCGGCGAAAAGATTGCCGACCTGATTACCATCGGCGGTTCGCTTGACTATATCGTACCGGATATCGACAGATAGTATTAATTGAATTATAGAAACCAAGAAAACAGATAATTATGTTTGACTTCAGAATAGTCACAGAGTGGTTCGACAACTTGCTCAACGGGTTTATGCCGACGTGGCTGACAACCGTTGTGGAATGCGTGCTGTTGGGTGTCGGTCTTCTGCTCGTCTATGCGTTGCTCGCATTGTTCTACATTTATTTCGAGCGCAAACTCTGCGGTGCGTTCCAGTGGCGTCTCGGCCCGAACCGTGTCGGTCCTTTCGGACTGCTGCAAAGTTTCGCAGACATGTTCAAGATTTTGATTAAGGAGTTGATTCCTATTAACAACATTGACAAATTCTTGTTCTCATTGGCTCCTTACTTGGTGATTGCAGCCTCGTTTACGGCGTTTGCCGTGCTTCCTTGGGGTAACGGCTTGCAGATTATCGATTTTAACATCGGTATTTTCTTCCTGACAGCTGTCTCTTCTATTGGTGTGCTTGGCATTTTGCTTGCAGGCTGGTCGAGTAACAACAAGTTTACGTTGATTGGTGCGTTGCGAAGCGGCGCACAGATGGTCAGCTACGAGTTGTCTATCGGTCTTTCGATTATGACAATCGTATTGCTTTCCGGAACAATGTCTGTCAGTGGGCTTGTTGAAGGACAGAAAGACTTGTGGTTTATATTCCAAGGACACATTCCTGCAATCATCGCCTTCATAGTCTATATGATTGCCGGTACAGCCGAGACTAACCGCGGTCCGTTTGACTTGCCGGAGGCAGAGTCGGAGTTGACAGCCGGTTACCATACGGAGTATTCCGGACTTCATTTCGGTCTGTTCTATCTGGCAGAATACCTGAACCTGTTTATTGTTGCCGGTGTAGCGACACTGCTCTTCTTCGGAGGCTGGATGCCACTGCACATTCCCGGCTGGGAAGGCTTCAATGCCGTGATGGACTATATTCCTTCGGTAGTATGGTTTGTCGGGAAGGCCGTAGTGCTTTCAGCCATCATTATTTGGTTCAAATGGACGTTCCCGCGTCTTCGAATCGACCAATTGTTGGCTTTTGAATGGAAATACCTTTTGCCAATCAACTTGTTCAATCTTGTATTGATGTTGATTGTCGTGGCATTCGGATTGCATTTTTAAGAGAAGGAAACTACTTAAATCAATGATGATATGACAAGCAGTATTGGAAAGATAGCACAGGTGATTGGACCTGTTGTCGATGTGTCTTTCGATGTAGAGAAAAACGACCTACCCCCAATCTATACAGCATTGAAGGTAAGTCGTCCCGGTTCGACCGACTTGATGCTTGAGGTCGAGCCGCATCGTGGAGAGCAGACGGTGAGATGCGTCGCTATGGACGCTACCGACGGTCTGCGACGTGGAATGTCGGTAGAAAACTTAGGACAGCCGATAGCAGTTCCAACAGGCGAGCAGGTGAAGGGGCGTCTTCTGAATGTGATTGGTCAACCCATCGACCATCTTCCCGACTTGTCAGAAGAAAACAAGCGGCCTATTCACCAGCCGGCTCCGAAGTTTGACGACCTGTCGATCAGTTCGGAAATCCTTTATACAGGTATCAAGGTAATCGACCTTTTGGAACCTTACCTGAAGGGTGGTAAAATCGGGTTGTTTGGTGGCGCCGGTGTGGGCAAGACTGTGTTGATTATGGAGCTGATCAACAATATTGCCATCGGACAGAACGGTTTCTCCGTGTTTACCGGAGTTGGAGAGCGTACTCGTGAAGGTAACGACCTGCTTCGCGAAATGCTTGAAAGCGGTGTGCTCAAATACGGTGACAAGTTTATGGAAGGGATGGAGAAAGGACAGTGGAATATCGATGATGTCGATATGGACGCCTTGAAGAAATCCCAGATTGCCCTTGTGTTCGGACAGATGAACGAACCGCCGGGCGCACGTCTGCGTGTGGCTCTTTCCGGATTGACAGTCGCCGAACAATTCCGTGATCAAGATGGCGGAGCGAAGGATATTTTGCTCTTCATCGACAATATCTTCCGTTTCACTCAGGCCGGTTCGGAGGTTTCCGCACTTTTGGGACGTATGCCTTCGGCAGTCGGTTATCAGCCTACGCTTGCTTCAGAGATGGGTGCCCTCCAAGAGCGTATCACCTCTACCAAGCAAGGTTCCATCACCTCTGTCCAGGCCATTTATGTGCCTGCCGACGACTTGACAGACCCGGCTCCTGCTACAACGTTCAACTTCCTTGACGCCACAACGGTGTTGAGCCGTAAGATTTCGGAACTTGGCATTTATCCGGCTGTCGACCCGCTTGAGTCCACATCCCGTATCCTTGACCCGAATATCATCGGAGAAGAGCACTACCAGGTGGCACAAGCCGTCAAGCAATTGCTTCAGAAGTACAACGAGCTTCAAGACATCATTGCCATTCTCGGTGTTGACGAATTGAGTGACGAAGACAAGCTGGTCGTTTCGCGTGCCCGTCGTGCACAGCGTTTCCTTTCGCAACCGTTCCACGTTGCTGAGCAGTTCACCGGTCTGCCCGGTGTGATGGTGCCAATCAGCGAGACTATCCGCGGATTCAAGATGATTCTTAGCGGAGAGGTTGACGAATATCCGGAACAAGCGTTCTTGAATGTCGGCACAATCGACGAAGCAATAGAAAAGGGCAAGAAACTTCTTGCCGAGATTGGGTAATCAATTTAAACTAACAAAAGATGACACTAAAAGTGATTTCAGCGGAAAAAACCTTGTTCGACGGTCAGGTGTCGCTTGTGACACTTCCGGGCGTCAACGGGTTGTTTACGGTGCTTGAGAATCATGCCTCGCTGGTATCCGTGCTTAGCAGCGGCCTTATCGAGTATCAGGCAGTCGGAGATGCCGAACGCAAGCGTATGGAAATCGGAGGCGGTATTGTCGATGTCGACAGAAACGTAGTGTCGGTCTGCATATATTAGCGGTATGAAGAAAGTACTTGCCATATTGATTTTAGCAGTATCCGTAGTCGCCTTGCCGGCGAAGGCTGCTGAAAATGAGGGCGGTGGGATGAATCTGAAAGAGATTATCTTCCATCACCTTGGCGACGCTTATGGTTGGGAAGTGCCTTTCTCTCATGAGCATCGGATTCCATTGCCAGTTATAGTGATTGATGACGCAGGCAGTTGGCATTTGTTCAGTTCTTCGAGAGTAACCGGAGGAGAAACCTACGTCGACAGAGGCGTTCCGTTCCGCATCTCACATGAAGGTGACTATGCCGGCAAGCTCGTTCAACTCACGGCAGCCGGAGAATCCCGTCCGATAGACCTTTCGATTACGAAAAACGTTGCCGGACTGATGATAGCGGCTTTGATAGTCATGGCAGTGATGTTCTCGCTGGTACGCTTCTATCGTCGTAACGGAATGAAATGTCCCCGTAAGGGACTTGGGGCAGTCGAATCGCTCATCGGGTTTATCTATGAAGGGGTAGTCAAAGGTACATTGGGCGACAAAGCTCCCAAGTTTGCCGGCTATCTGCTGACAGCCTTCTTTTTCATCTTCACGATGAACTTGCTTGGACTGATTGTCATATTCCCGGGAGGCGCCAACCTCACCGGTAATGTGGCTGTAACGCTGGTCCTTGCTCTCTGCACGTTTGTTGTGACCAACGTGAAAGGGAACAAGCACTATTGGAAGGATATCTTCTGGCCGGATGTGCCTTTGCTGTTGAAGTTTCCGTTGCCGATTATGCCGCTGATAGAGTTGTTCGGTATATTTACGAAGCCGGCAGCGTTGTGTGTGCGTTTGTTTGCCAACATGATGGGCGGACACATGATTGTCATTGTTTTGACGTTGTTGATATTTATTTTCGCACCGTTCGGAGCAGGAGTGACAACAGCAACAACCGTTGTTTCCATGTTGTTCTCTCTCTTTATGCTGACGCTTGACGTCTTAATCAGTTTCATCCAGGCTTACGTGTTCACGATGCTTTCTACACTGTTTATTTCGTTGGCGGTCAACGAGGAAGGGCATAACGAAGCTCATGAGTCAAAATAGGAAAAAATAAAATCAAATAAAAAATTAACCATTTAAAAAGTAAATTACTATGTTAGGAATGATTTTAGCGCAAGCAACCGAGGCAATTATGTCCTTAGGCCTTGACAAAGTAGGTGCATGTTTAGGTGCTTCAATCGCGGCTATCGGAGCGGGTATCGGTATCGGTAAGATTGGTGCTTCTGCGATGGAGGCAATCGCGCGTCAGCCGGAATCTGCAGGTGACATTCGTAGTAATATGATCGTTATCGCAGCTTTGGTAGAGGGTGTTGCTCTCTTCGCTGTGATTGTTTGTATTCTGTCGTTGTTTATCTAATCCCACAAATTTAGGCAGATGGAACTGTTTACGCCTGAATTAGGCTTGGTGTTCTGGATGTTTGTAGTTTTTGTGCTGCTTTGCATCCTCCTTGGCAAATTTGCATGGCCTGCCATCATCTTGATGATGAACAACCGTGCCGACTTGATTGACAAGGGCGTGCTTTATGCGCAAGAGGCGAAAGAACATATGGACAATGCAAAGGCTGAGGCGGACAAGTTCATCCTTGAAGCACAAAAGCAACAGGCGGACATCCTTCGGGAAGCAGCGCGGATGAAAGCGCAGATGATTGAAGAAGCGAAAGATGCGGCCACAGTCGAAGCTGACA
>USOC01000032.1 GCA_900556245.1 uncultured Prevotellaceae bacterium | reverse complement strand
GACATTCCGCCACCATGTCCTGCATCAGGCTCATGTCAACTTTACCGACCTTGCTGGATTTGCCTGTCTCATGATTCATCCTGTCCCATACGATATGGGCATGGCTGTTCGGTTTCCATGTGGAGTTGTCGCCCGGTATGCCGTAATGTCCCTCGTCCTGGTGGATGAAGATTTGCAGGGCTGTGATTCCCCATCGATCATGGCAGCGGTCGCAATACTTCCTAAGCTGGTCTATGGTCGTGTCTTGTTTGCACACCACCACGCCCTCACGAAGCGGAGAACTGCCATTGACGACTTTTGTCTTGCCGGTCTTTTTGTCGGTGACTGTCCGCTCCTTTGTCTGCATGGCACGTCCCGTTTTCTCTTTTACCATCCGGGCGATTTCATTATAATAAGCGGTCAAGTCCTTTCCCTCCATCAGCGAGGACTCCCATGACGAGTTTTTCGCTGTAAGGTCGCTTCTGATATAGAGCCGATCCTTGTTGATTAGTTTTAGTTATTTCTGTGTGCGTATGTTGTGTGCCTCGCTGCTGCCTATGTTGCAAGGCTTGATATGGTCTGATGTCTGTGCCATTTTCCTGTTCTTAATTTTGAGTGAAACGAATTGATAAGGTTCTTAGGACAGTTTCCTAAGCGGAGTTTGCAAAGAGAGGGTCACTCTTTGCTCGGGGTTCTCAGGGGTGAACGCCCCGAGTGTGTTATTAGGGCAAAGCCATAATCCCCTCGGGAGAGCCCACAACTACGAAAGCGAAGCGTGTAGTTATAGTGGGCTATATGAGCGGCAAGCCTTACAACCGGCAAGCCGGGGTTACCCGTCATCCACGACCGGAACAAGGCCGAGAGTGTCTATCAGCATTTGCAAGGAGGGATTGCGTTCCGTCATTTCACGAATCATCCGCTGCGCCCTTGCAAGCGGAGTGTCTTCACGGTATTGCCGGAGGGACTGCCAGTCACGAAGAATCAAGTCCGCAATGTCTATCTTTTTCTTACGGTCGGCTTCCGTGGCGTTCTGCTCCAACACATCCGAGACTTTGATACTGCGGCAGAATGAAAAGGCTTTTACACACTCTGTCCATTCCCGATAACCATCTACGTCGGGAAAGAAAATCACGGTACGGTTGGCAAGCACTTTTATCTTTTGGACGGCCAACTGGCTCTTTCCTCCAGTGGCGAGCCATACACAATCGGGATATTGGACCGAGCAGATAAGAGCGGTCTTTTCCGATTCCACCACAGCCACCACCTTGTCCCGATTTGCCGATGATGATAACAGGTGTTCGCCAAACAGACATTGGGTAAGTGTCCAGTCCTGATTGAACACTCCCTGCTTCTTCAACAGACTATGTACCCAGTTCACGCCTTTGCCCTTGATACGGTGTCCGTCTTCCTTGTTGTAGGCGATAATCTTTCCTCCACGCACATGGTTGTCCTTGTCAATCTGCCAGAAGATGGTTTCCCCGTTTCGGGTCGCTCCTATATGATAATCATCCAGCACACGTTTGAGGACCGCCTCATTGTCCTTTTGCAGTGAAAAGAGAAAATGTATCAAGTGACTGTCGTCGCTACGGGAACGGGTGACATACTCCATCGGTATGGCATCTATGGATTTGCGTCTGTGGATTCCTTTGGCGATAATCCTATTCGGGGATAGCCGTGTCCCATTCACGTTCTTTTTGGGATGGTCTCTGAAATACTCCTTCGGTGGATAGTGATAACCACATCCGCTCTCGTGATCACACCTCCCCACGCTCTCGTCAAGCGGTTGTCCGTTCTCATCCACATAGTAAGTGAAGCATTTAGTCCGTCCGCATTTGGGACATGTGTGACGGCTGTTCCGGTTCCTGTATTTCTCTAATTGGTATGCCATATCTCATGCTTGTTTTATGTTCTCATCAAGATTCATTGTCCCAAGTGTCCCACTTTTACATCCCGTGCCGGATGGGACATCGGGACAGGTGAGACTCCTTGGGACAAATTGAGAGTAACCTATAATTTGTGTTTGACAAATGTCCCATACGCTCCATATTGTCCCAAGTGTCCCTGACCGTCCCTTGTTTCCTATCGTCCCATAGGGGAAAAGGTGGGACACGGGAAATTCCATACATATCATGCCTTACAGTACCTTTCGACTGTGCTTTTGGATATGCCGAGTTTCTCTCCGATTTCACGGTAGGACATCCCTTGCGAGTGAAGGGACCGGGCATCACTCTTCATTCTGTTCCGTTCCTCTTCCGTAATTTCCTTGAGGTGTGCGGATTCGGTCGCGTGACCGAGCGTGACAAACCGCAGAAAGTCATCCGCTTTCTCAATGGCGCATACAATCACGTGGTTGCCGCCATACTCAAAGTTCCCGTATCTCACTTTGAGTTGCTTGATGTATCGCAGGTTCTCATCCTTCGCGCTCTTGCCAATGGCAAATACACTGTCAAAGAAATTGTAGAGTTTCTTGCTTCCTGCAAGGTCGTTCTGTGTTATCGGCATATTCAGTTGTCGCTTGGGCGTATGCGCCAGTATAAGGATGGAAAGTTCATGCTTGCGCTTCAACTCCATCAGCCTTGACATCAACCGTCCGGCATCCTCGCCCTTTTCAGAAGTCATGCAGAGATAGGACAGGTTGTCTATGATGAGAATCTTACAACCCATATCCACGGACAACTTCTCAATCTCCATAATCAAAGTGTTCTCGAAATCGTCTTGTGGGCAGAGGCAGTCCCTTGAAATCTCCACCCGGTACAGGTCATCGGGGAAGCGGTGGCATTGTCCAGTGGTCTCATTGGTGTAGCGTAACTGAAACTGTTTGTCCGAAAGTTCGAAGTCAAAGTAGAGGACTTTCCGTGTCTCTGCTATCTCAGCCGCAATCTGCACGGCATAGATGGACTTGCCGAGATTACTATCCGCAAACAGGCAGCACACCTCCCCCTGATACCACAGCGTAAGCCACAACGGAACAGGATTCGGGCGGTTCGCCGCTTCCTGAATGGTGACGTTGGCGGTCTTGACGGAGAACATACCACTCCATACCGGTACGTTCTCCGCCTGTTGCCTTTGGCTATCCAGTTCCGCACCTATGGCGGCTATCGCATTGAAGGGCTGCCTGGTGGTTTCGTTCCTTTCTTCCGTTTCCATGATTACCAATTTCTGTTTGATGGCTTGCGCTTGTTGGAAGCAAGGATAGCCGCGTTTTCTTCCTCCACGGTCAGCGGTACGGGATTCTTGCGGTTGCACTCCAGCCACTTGTCCAGTTCGTCCTGATAGAGGACATATCGCTTGCCCGGTTTGGTGGCTGGAATAGTCCCGTTCCCCAATTTCATATAAAGGGTGCGCAGCGGTATCTTCAAATACTCGGCGGCATCCTCCACCGACATGGGGCGGTGGGTGTTCTCCTTGCGTTCCGTGTTCTCCTTTTGCAGACAGGTGAGCATCTGTCTCATGCCGATAACCTCGTCACGAAGCTCGGCCACGACCTGTGGAAGGTCGTTGAATGTGAGTCCGTTTTCCATATTCATAAAATGTTTGATGCCGCAAAAGAACACTATGATGTACCAGTGACTCAATTTATTGACGGTAATCGCAGGATAATCGTAATATCAAGAAGTAATCGACAATATGGGAAAAGGGAAACCGCTTACAGGAAGAGGGTTATAGCTACATTTACACGCAATGGCATACAACGGCAAAGGGAAGCCCAAGACGGACTTCCCTGTATGGGATGCAAAAGAGAATCGGATTTTTTAAGAATGAAAATTGGAATTGCCGGTTTGCTTGGGTCTGTCAAGTTTGATATGTCCCTTGTCAGGGTCGCAGGTCAGGCTTCTGGCCAGCGATTCGGTTTCCACAGCCATAAGTTCAACCGGGAACAGGCTTTTGATAAATCCGGCTTGCACAATTACCGAATACCCGTTCTCAAATCCGAGCCGCACACCGATGTTCCACACCAGATGCTTGAAGTCCGATGTCTTCAACCTGTCTTTCGGGTTCGGCATACGTTTGAGGGTGACGTCTTTGGGAGTATATGCAGGATTGTCACACCACGCTTCAATCTCGCCACAGAGTAGCACAAGGTTTTCTTCAGTAGTGAACGGTGCCATCTTCCTTTTGACATAATCAAGAATGGAATTGACAAGTAGCAGCCTGTTGTCTTGCTGCTTCTGTTCAAAATCCGCACAATAAGTCCGGTATTCTTCCTTGGTTACAACAGGGGCAGATTCTGCGGTATATGTAGCTGCAACTGTCACCTGTTCCGGCCGGTCCTCAATCAAAGGTACACCAGTATATTCCTCTACTACCAATGTCTCAACCGGTTCAGTGTTGTTCCCGTTCCTTACCTTCTTCACCATCAAGGTACAAAGTGTTACCAAATCGGCAAGCATGTATTGGCAGACAGCAAGATACAGCAGCCACAACAGACCGTTGCAGCCTAAAAAAGAAACTGTCTTGATGAAGGTATCTCCGCCGAAATCGGAACTGATTCGGGTGGACGCCATTAATGAAAGGGCAAGTATGATTATGCCGGGCAAGCCATAAAAAAGGCAATTCTCTGTATTGACAATCGTGTTCTGATTCTTCATTCTTATACTGGTTATTGCGCCTTGTCAGCGGTTGTTTGTCACAAAATTACAATAGACCTTATCGTTATGCCAAAAGAAATTGCAGATATGAGCAATTATTTACGACTTATTAGTGTTTAGGGCGCATTTCATACTTAAAATCATACTTTGAACAGCCAAAAGACTGCGATTTTTACTCTACCTTACGTTTCAGCGTGATGCGGTTTGCCGCCTCCTTCTTCCTGCTACTCACACTGTCGAGATAGCACTGGGTGGTGACGAGGTTCTTGTGCCCGACAAGTTCCTGCACAGTTCTGGAATCCGTTCCTGCCTCCAGTTGCAGGGTACAATAGGTGTGGCGGCTTGAATGGTAGGTGATGTTCTTGGTGATTCCTGCCGCCTTTATCCATTGTTTGAGTGCTGTCTGTGTCATGCTGTCCTTGAAACCGGGGAACACAAGTCCCATTCTTGAATCACTGTCTATCAATGCCAGTGCCTCCTCCCCGATGGGATTATGTACAATCTGCTTTGTTTTCTGCATACGGGTGGTGATGTAGAGAGTGCCGTCAGCTTCGGGCTGTATCATTTCCCATGAGAATGCCTTGACATCGCTCTTCCGCAGTCCCGTGAGGCAGGAGAAAAGGAAAGCGGTTTTCAGTACGGGCTCTTCACACGGAGTTTCTGCCAGTTGTATGAGTTCCTCCGCAGACAGCCCCACCTTGTCTGTCGGGATGCTTTCCGCGCGTTCCAGATAGGGACAAGGATTCTCCTTGATCTTCTTGTCTCGATGGGCAGCATGGAGCGTACCGAGGAACGCGGACCAATAGCTGGCAATGGTATTGGGATGCAGTTTGCGCTTTTGATGGATGACCTGATGCGTGGTGCGCAGATATTCCAGAAACTTGTTGCACAGCTCTACGGTAATTTCGGCAAAGGTGCATTTGCCGCCTGTAAACAGGTTGAAGTGCAGGAATGCCTGCTCATAGCGAGAGTTTTTCTTTCCCGCGTACTTCTTGAAGTAATCAATGAAACTGCCGTTCAGTTTGTTCTTGTCAAAGAACTCATAACGCTCGTTTACAATCTCCTCGTAGCGGCGGCATCGCAGAGCTTCTGCCTTCTCCGACAGCCGGGCATTGTAGTCCTTCTCACGCTGTGTCTTCGGATGTGCGTAGATGTAGATACCGAGCGATTCATGACGCAGCACTTTGTTGGTGGTCTCGTCACGGTAGCCGGGATAATAGTCGAGGAAGAAGGACAGCATTTTGCCGCCTTTGATTTTCCGTGTATAAAGGTTCACGGTCTTGCAAATGTTTGCCATAATCTTTCTTTGTTATTGATGGATATTACTCGGTGGAGACCTTCTCCACGCTGCAAAGGAATGGAATGATGTGGCGTTGGTGGCAGATAATGACGGTAATTGACCAATAATCGGCCAATAATCAATGGTCACAGCCCTTTGGCGGCTCTCTCAGCCATTACACGCTCCACATCCGCACGGAAAAGCAGGTTTCTCACACCGACTTTCCGTTTCCCGATACCGTGTACTTTGGCGATATGGTGAATGTTCGCTTTGGACAGTCCGTATTTTTCCGACACATATTCCACGGTACAGTAGCGTTCATCCTCCATTAAATCAGTCTGACGGAGCTCGTCAAGGTGTGTCTTTGAATAATAGAGTATGCCGTATTCCTTTTTGGTTGGGATGCGGTGTCGGTAGGCATAGGCATGGATGGCGGTCGGTTTCATGCCGAACACCTCAAACACTTGTTCTGTGGTTAGCCACTCAGTGATGGAGGCCATGTCAGCGGTCAGCCCGAGACATTCCTCCACGTGGCTTTTGCTGTAATAGTTCTTGCCTGCAATCTTACAAATGGGGATTTGGTTGCGCTTGGCGGTAGTGTAAAGCCATGCCTGCTTTACCTTATAAGTGGAGAGGACTTCCTCGCCGGAAATGTAAGAGAGGATTTCTTCAGAAGCCGGAATAATGGTCTTGTTCTCCTTACCGGATCTCTTTTGACTGATGGCCCCGGCTCTCTTAGGGCGTGTGCCGGGTATCACCCTGTTATAAGGGTTGTCCTCCAGCATCCTTTCTATATCTGCTCTGCGTATGAATGCCATGCGGCTGCTGATGCGTGAAGCCCGCAGTCTGCCTTGTGCCACGAGCTTATAAATGTACTGGCGTGAACATCCCATTAGGATGGCAGCCTTTGAAAAGGTGAGATATTCCTGACGCTGTATCTCTAAAACTGGCTCTACGGCATTGAGCAAGTCCTGCTGCCGCTTCTTCTTCGCTTTTTTAGCTTCATCAGCACAATGTACGGTGCAATATTTCTGCATACCGCTGTTGGGCGTGAACATTCTGCCGCAAAATGCACATTTCTTGGTTGTTTTCATTTCCCCTTTGTTTGATGTTGAACACTCATTCTTGTATATTCCATCGGGGAGTGAACGGAAGTCAATCATTGTCACCTGTTGTCAACCGGGTAAATATCTGTGGCAGTCTTCGTATTTCGTCCTGCCGCTTGTCACTCCTTGTGAACTGTTGTAAACCGATGTCAACGGACTGCGATTTTATGGCAACAAAAAAGTCCCGTACATTAACCGCGATAGAAATATGTTACAAAAATATGCGGAAAATGACGGAATACCAAATACGGACTGCGAAGTGTTAAATTTGAAATAACATTGATATTCAGTGATTTAATTACAGATACTACTCGTTGCTTGCAGGTGGTTACACCTATCTAAATACAGATAAATTCTTGGCATTGTTGAAAAGGGAGTCGACATAATAGGCTCTCGCTAAAATTTGAAGCGCATAATAGTAGCGAGCTGTGTCTTGTATTTCTTGGGCTACTGTCTTTGCTCTATTAAGATAGAAGTAAGCACTGTCTTTATTTGATTTCCTATAAAGGCCTCCAACGAACAATAGGGAAGACAGTCGTTTATTTTGGTTGCCGGTTTTTTCATAGTTTAGTAAGGCTTTTTTATACTTTTGCAGATCTTCGTGATTGTCGATAAATAAATCGGTATATAGCCCGCCGAGGCGGAGGTTGATGTATCCGATGTTCTCGAAGTCGGTCGGCGACGCTTCGGACTCCGCTTTCTTATACCAGTCGATGGCGGCGAGCTGGTCGCCCATTTCTTCCAGAGCCGCTCCTTTGAAGATGAGCGAGCGAAGCCGTCGGTTGTGGTCGGACGAGCCGGCGTAGTAGTCGACGGCGATGTCAATCAGCGAGTCGGAGACAATCGGTTCATAGCATTTATATTGTGCCGCAGTGAAGAGAAGCGCATAATAGGCTCGGTTGCCTTTGTCGAGTTTGTGGCTGTCGACGGATCGCAGGATAGCCATGGCGCTGTCGGGACGCTGTTCGAGCAATGAGTCAGCTACGGCGAGCCGGGTGTCGTCGCCTGAGGAACAGGCGGCAAGCGCTGCAAGCGCAAGGAAGATTATGAGCCGGATATGCTTCATAGATGTCTTTAACAGAGTCGGCAAAAAAAACAGCCTAAAATTATATATTTTTCAGTGAGTCGCAAAATCCGGCATAGACTTCTGCCGTTTTTTTAAAGAAAAAAGGGCGCGACAGTGATGATTGTCGCGCCCTTGGTGGGATTGATATGGGATGCCGTTATGCGTTTGCGGCGGCAATGATTTCCTGCGTCAGTCTGATGAAATATTCAAGGGCGCTTTTTTCTTTGTTGTTGTGGATTTTCACTTCGAATACGCCTTCCGAGGTGTTGCCGTATGCCGTAGCGGTCATGTCAAGGTCAATGTCAAATTCCTTTTTGATGCCGCGTGCCGCCGGAGTGTCTTTTGTCAGGTCGAGGAAGCATGCGCCTGCGTTCTTTGCAAAGAGTCCGTTGTCTTTGAGCGGTTGCGGGTTGGTGTCGAAATTCGAGACTACGAGATATTTCCCGTCGGTGAATATGCGGATTTTCATGTCTTCCGTAACCGGCATTTCAAATTTGCCGTCGGTCACCGGAATACCCGCCTGTGCGGCCATTGCGGAGAGTTCTTGGGTCATGTCTTTCTTGAACTTGATGACGAACGATCCGTGGAGGGCGTTGGGGTCGA
>USOC01000031.1 GCA_900556245.1 uncultured Prevotellaceae bacterium | reverse complement strand
CGGAAAACCGCGAAATATGGGACCAGAACACCGTTATGGCACAAAAACCCAAACTGAAAGACGGAGCGCTGCGCATCATCATCGACTGCGGCACAGAAGACTTCTTCTATGAAGTGAACTGCCGCCTGCACGAAGCGCTCGCCGAAATGAAAATCGGACACGAATTTACGACCAGGCCCGGCGTACACAATTGGGAATACTGGAAACGCTCGCTTCGCGACCACATGCTGTTTTTCGACGACTTCTTCAACGAAGACAAGAAATAAACGAATCCAAAAAAATTCAACAAGGGCGAAACGGCTTGCAGGCAGCCAATTCGCCCTTTATGTTTTTTTAACCCTCCACAACCGAAAAAATCACAACACTCCCAATTTTCAGCGAAACGCACCGCACTCATTGCATTATGCCCGCTTTCCAACCGCTATTATGCAAAAACAGGCACAATATGCTTACAATTTGCTACATATGCAAGGCGTGCCGTCCGACGATTCATGGAAACCGACGACATTTTGCTCTGAAAATTTTGTACCTTTGTTTGCAAAGTAAGATTACCACGCACAAAAAGATTTGTTTTAGTATTTGAGCCAATGACCAAAAAACCGAAAATTCTGATCATCTACACCGGCGGAACAATCGGCATGATTGAAGATCCGGAAACGAAATCGCTGCAACCCTTCGATTTCGCCCATCTCATCGACAACGTTCCGAAAATCAGGTTACTCAACTACGAAATCGACAACCTGCAATTCAACCCGCCCATCGACTCGTCCGACATGCAACCGGACCACTGGGTAGACATGGCGACTAGCATCTACGACAACTACGGAAAATACGACGGCTTCGTCGTGCTTCACGGAACCGACACGATGGCATACACGGCGTCCGCTCTGAGCTTTATGCTCGAAAACCTCGCCAAACCCGTGATTATTACCGGCTCACAGCTTCCAATCGGAGAAGTCAGAACCGACGGAGAGGAAAATCTCATCACCGCTCTGCAAATCGCAGCGGCCCGCACCTCCGACGGCCACCCGATGGTGCAGGAAGTGGCAATCCTCTTTGAAAACTATCTCTGGAGAGGCAACCGAAGCACCAAAATGAGCGCCGACCTTTTCAACGCCTTCAAAAGCAACAACTATCCCTATCTCGCCAAAATAGGACTCTCCATCCACTTTCATGACGAAGCCCTCTGGCGACAAAAGCCGGAACTTCCGTTGCGCCTCCATACGGGGATGGACCGCAACGTCATGTTCATACACCTCTTCCCGGGAATCACCCGCCAAACCATCGACTACCTGCTCGACACCCCAGGCATAAAGGGAATCGTTCTGAAAACCTACGGCGCCGGAAACGCCCAGACCGAGCCTTGGTTCATCGAAAAAATAAGCGAAGCAATCGCACGGGGCATCGTCATCGTCAACGTTTCACAATGCATTAACGGCGCCGTCCACAGCCGACGATACAAGACAGGCGACACGCTGTCTTCAACCGGTGTGGTCAGCGGGCACGACATCACAACTGAAGCCGCCGTCACAAAACTGATGCACCTATTCGGAGCAGGACTAAGCCAGGAAGAAGTGGAAACCCGGATGCAACAGTCGCTCCGAGGAGAAATGACCGTCTGAACCTGCTCCTGGCTTGAACTTTCCTCCGCCAATTCTGTTATATGGTAAAAGCGGAGATGCCAAGTAACGGCATGACAGCTAAACAATCACAAATTTCGATGCTTTATGATGGCATAATGCGGAAATATTTCTCTAATGATATTGCGCTATCAAAAAAATATAGTAATTTTGCATCGATTTTTAGGAGAGTTAAACAACGAATATTCACTATTATAAATCAAACAACAATGAGTACACTTGATTTGAAGAAATACGGAATCGAAGGAACCGTAGAAATCTTGCACAATCCGTCATACGACGAACTGTTCAAGGAAGAGACCAAACCGGGGTTGGAAGGCTACGAAGTTGGCCAGGTGACTGAACTCGGCGCAGTAAACGTAATGACCGGTATCTACACCGGACGTTCTCCTAAAGACAAGTTCCTCGTAAAGGACGCTACTAGCGAGAACACTGTATGGTGGACTTCCGACGAATATAAGAACGACAACAAGCCTGTAACCACAGAGACTTGGAACGTTTTGAAAGACATCGCAACCAAGGAATTGTCCAACAAGAAGCTTTACGTTGTCGACGGCTACTGCGGCGCGAACCCTGCAACTTGCCTGAAAGTGCGCTTCATCATGGAAGTGGCTTGGCAAGCTCACTTCGTGACTAACATGTTCATCCGCCCGACTGAGGAAGAATTGAAGACTTTCGAACCGGACTTCATCGTCTACAACGCTTCAAAGGCTAAAGTTGAAAACTATAAGGAACTCGGCCTCAACTCTGAGACTGCCGCCGTGTTCAACCTCACGACTAAAGAGCAAGTCATCATCAACACTTGGTACGGTGGTGAAATGAAGAAGGGTATGTTCTCTATGATGAACTACTTCAACCCGTTGAAGGGCATCGCTTCCATGCACTGCTCTGCAAACACCAACATGGAAGGTACCGACTCAGCTATCTTCTTCGGTCTCTCCGGTACAGGCAAGACTACTCTTTCCACCGACCCGAAACGTCTCCTCATCGGCGACGACGAACACGGATGGGACGACGAAGGCGTGTTCAACTACGAAGGCGGCTGCTACGCAAAGGTCATCAACCTCGACAAGGAAAGCGAGCCGGACATCTACAACGCTATCAAGCGCGACGCTCTTCTTGAAAACGTCACTGTGGACGCTAACGGCAAAATCGACTTCGCTGACAAGAGCGTGACTGAGAACACCCGCGTTTCCTACCCGATCAACCACATCCAGAACATCGTGAAGCCTGTTTCCAAAGGCCCGCACGCTCATCAGGTGATCTTCCTCTCCGCTGACGCTTTCGGAGTTCTTCCTCCGGTTTCCATCCTCAACGCTGAGCAGACAAAATACTACTTCCTCTCCGGATTTACCGCTAAATTGGCCGGTACCGAGCGCGGCATCACTGAGCCGACTCCAACTTTCTCCGCTTGTTTCGGTGCTGCGTTCCTGACGCTTCACCCGACAAAATACGCTGAGGAACTCGTGAAGAGAATGGAAAAAGTTGGCGCCAAGGCTTACTTGGTCAACACCGGCTGGAACGGTACAGGCAAGCGTATCTCCATCCGCGACACTCGCGGTATCATCGACGCTATCCTTGACGGTTCTATCGACAAAGCTCCGACTAAGGTTATCCCTCACTTCGACTTCGTCGTTCCGACTGAACTGCCGGGCGTAGATCCGAAAATCCTCGACCCGCGCGACACTTACGCTGACGCCGCTACTTGGGAAGAGAAAGCTAAAGACCTCGCAGCTCGCTTCATCAAGAACTTCGCTAAGTTTGAAGGTAACGAAGCCGGAAAGGCTCTCGTAGCTGCCGGACCGAAATTGTAATCTCTCGCCTTCCGGCGAACTTACAACATACCAAAAGAGCCATCCTTTCGGGATGGCTCTTTTTTTGCACAAATACGCCGGAGAACCCTATGACACATAAGAGAGCAACCCTCTGAACACGGACCCATCTATTCTTCCGCCGCTCTACCGGGCGCGTACGCTTCCAGGAAACCCGGATACCTGTCGCTTTCCTCCTCCGGAATCAGCGTCACTTTCATCCCGGCATCTAGCAGTTGTGGAGAAGGCGGATATATCAACCCCGAACTCGTTTCCAAAATCTGCGCACTTAAATCGTACCGTGCCAAAATCTGCAATTTTTTTTCACCAAGTTCGGACTTATCCTTCTGGTATCCTCGCCAGACAAATACCATCAACCGGTCAACCCCTAAATCATCGAAGACATCATCCCAATGACGATAACTCCAATAAGAGTCAATCACTGCCCCTCCTGGCTGCATATTATCACTCATTCCGTCCACCTTATAAGCACTTTTTATGTAAGAATATTTGAAAGTCGTATCCGGATAAGCGGAGACTAAAGGAGAAGTACTAAAATACAGTTCCTCTTCCGCTTCATTGGAAACCATAAGACACAACCAATAATCACAATTCGTCAAACATATTCCCAAGATAAGCATTATGGGAATTATCCATAATTTTCGTTTCATAATGAAATATTTTAGAAAAAGTTATCAACTCTGTAATTAGAATTTTCCGGCCAACCTTGCAGTCCCTCATGTTTCATAAAATACCGAGCTGCCTCATAATTCGCATCTGCCTCATCAGACAAAATGCATCTGCCTGTTCCCTGTTCAAAACTTTCCACCGATATTTCTCTAAATTATTTTTCATAAGCAGTGTTTTTGGTGGTAATACGTTGGCAATTTATGAAACATTTTTATATTATTCAAATTATTTTAGCAGTTTTTTCTACAAATCATATTATTTTTCTCAAACAATTTTCCATATCGACTCCAACAAAATGGAAAAAGCCGGAACCGCAAAGCAAATGCGACTCCGACTTTTTTAAGCAATCCTATACCGGCTCAGCCCCTCTCCTTCTTGTCGGCCTTCACCTGACGGACCGACCGCGAAAGCGGCGTACGGGGAACAAAGTCGACACTGTCCGCAATCACTGCCGTAGCTCCGCGCCACGGCATTGCAAAACGGTAACGGTCGTAGCGGACAACGACAAGACTGTCGCCGAGCATTGCCTGACGCAGGCGATAGCCTGCACTCTGACTCGTAGTTGAGAAGCGGAACAGCATAGACTCCGCCCATTTTTCTTCATCGGGGCAATCCATCACCAGCGAGCATTCATAGGAATCAAACACGCCCTCCTGCCTCTCTATCGAAAGCAGATAGCCCTTCACCATCCCGCCGCTCGCCCGCTTGGAAAAAAACAGCAGATAGACAGCCACGACAACCGCAACAACCGATGCGGCAATCAGGCCATACTTGAAATAGCGGCGTTTGCGCCGGCGCGTGCCCGGCTCGATATAGTCGTCATCATATTCCCTGGCAGGCCGAACCGCCTTCGCTTCTTCGCGAGGAGCTTGGCTCTCAGAACCTTTACCCGCGCCCTCAGGCACATCCTCGAAATAATCGTCAAAATTCAATGCCATATCCTCAATTATTTAGTCTCTTTCCGAGTCAGCGGTTCACGCTTGGAATTTTTGTCAAGCAAAATATAAATATACGTATAGATGCCCAAAGCAATGAGCAGCAACGTCTGCGACCCCCATACGAGCATTGCGAAAGCGGAAGCCCTTGCGTCGGGAGCTTCAAAGGAAAACGTCCCGACTCCGTAGAGCGAAAGACCGAAAATGACAGCAATATGCCATGCGCCAAGCCCACCATTGGTGGGTATGCCCATACTGATACTGCTCAGCACAAAGCAGACCAGCGCACAGACAATGCCCAAATCCTTCGTAAAGTCAAACGCAAAAAAGCAGACATAGAGCTGCATGAAATAACACCCCCATATCATCAGCGTGAAAAACAGGAACTTCCCTTTTCCCCGCATCTTCGTAATCCCGTAGAACCCCTGCCAAAGCCCCGCAACCATTTCATTGATACGACGGATAATGCGGTTGCGACGACCAAGTTTGAACAGCATCACGACCGCCGCCACGGCAACGGCAATCCCAATCCAGACAGCAGGAGAAGAGACCGTTGCGCGAAGGCCGGCCTCCACCTGAGGGAAAGTCGCGAAAAACTGATCAAACGCGGAACCGGCTATCAGCATCGTCACCAGCGTCAGCGCAATGACCGTGACCGAATCTGAGAGACGGTCGGCCATCATCGACCCCACAACCTTCGTGAACGGAGCATTCTGCCGGCGCGCCACATAGCCGCACCGCCACACCTCTCCGAGTCTCGGAAACACGAGATTGACAGCGTATGTCCCGAATATCGAGACAACCAGCGCTCCCAACGGGGCATCGACGCCCAACGCACGGAGCTGAAGACGCCAGCGGAAAGCGCGGAACACATGGCTGAACGTGCTGACGACAAGCATCAGCCCAATCCAGAAATAATTCACGTCGTAGCGCAGAATCTTCTTCATCTCCGCCATATCGACATTGTCGTAGAGCCAGTAAAACAACCCGGCACCCACCGCCAAAGGTATGCCAATCTTACACAGATACCCGAAATATTTCTTGATTCTAACCTTGTCCATCCGAATTTTCTCTAAAAATTTGTCCTTTTCCGGCTTTATGCCAAATTATTATGCAAAGGTAATCAAAAGCGAACAAGGGAAAAAAGAACTCGCTCCATTTTTTCGCACGACGACACGGCCACTGTATTTAAAATCGCTTTGAAATCAGTAGATACGCATCTGTCCGACAGCCCATATCCACATAGCCGCATGAAGCACTTTGCCAATAAAATGTCAGATACAACCTGATTTTTCATGACATCCGCATTTTTCCACTTCAACCATATGACTGTTTTTCCACAAAGCCGAATTTTTCTTGAATGTTCAAACATAAAAATCAGCGTCAATCTACGAAGAAAGTCATGTCAATGCGTGGCATTTTCAAGTTGTCTTTTGCATTTGCAAAAAATCGTATAAAAGCCGGCGCATTGCGCAAAATTTTGTAATTTTGTATATATAATAGGATAATTGTCGGCCATCGACCAACAAATCACAACAAACGCCGTATGCAGAAAGTAAAACCCAAAAAATCGCTTGGACAGCACTTCCTGACCGACCTCTCGGTCGCAGAACGCATTGCCGACACCCTCAACGGCTATCAGGGTGTCCCGACCCTTGAGATAGGTCCCGGAATGGGAGTCCTGTCGCAATTCCTGCTCGAAAAAGGTCACGACCTGACTGTGGTGGAACTCGACTCCGAATCGGTAGACTACCTGCAACGGAACTTCCCGGCTCTCGAGGGACGAATCATCGGCGAAGACTTTCTGAAACTTGACCTAAGCAGCCTCTACAACGGCCCGTTCTGCGTCATCGGCAACTACCCCTACAACATTTCATCACAGATATTCTTCAAGATTCTCGACTACCGCGACCAAGTGACGTGCTGCAGCGGTATGCTCCAGAAGGAAGTGGCGGAACGCATTGCCGCCGCTCCCGGCTCGAAGGTCTACGGAATATTGTCGGTCCTGCTTCAGGCGTGGTACGACATCGAATATCTTTTCACAGTTGACGAAAATGTGTTCAATCCGCCGCCGAAGGTAAAGTCTGGCGTCATCCGTCTCCGCCGCAACAACGTCAGCGACCTCGGATGCGACGAACGCCTCTTCAAGACCATCGTGAAAACCTCATTCGGACAGCGCCGAAAGACCCTCCGCAATTCCCTGCGCTCATTCGCCCGGAATCCGGAAATCCTGACTGACGAAATTTTCAACAAGCGCCCGGAGCAACTCTCGGTAGCGGAATTTGTCCGACTGACCAACCTTCTTAAAACAGAAAAGGCATGAAAGAATTTACCGAAGAATTTCTGAACGAACTCGTCGGATACATCAAAAACAACGAAGAGCAAAAGCTGCTGGAGGCCCTGAAAGACCTCCACCCGGCCGACATCGCCGAGCTCCTCAACGAACTCGACGAGGAAGACGCCGACTACGTCGTGTCCCGGCTCGACAGCGACATCGCCGCCGACACGCTGATGGAGCTTGACGAAGACGACCGCCACCGCCTGCTGGAAGACATGCCCAACCGCGACATCGCCGAACTCCTCAACGAAATGGACACCGACGATGCCGTCGACCTCATACAGGAACTCGACAAAGAAGACCAGGAAGAAGTGCTCGCCCACGTCGACGACGTCGAGCAAGCCGGCTCCATCATCGACCTGATGAAGTATCCGGAAGACACGGCCGGCAGTTTGATGGGTACGGAAATGATTGTCGTCAACGAAAACTGGAGCATGCCCGAATGCGTCAAGCGCATGCGCGAACAGGCAGAAGACATGGACGAAATTTTCTACGTCTATGTCATCGACGACGACCGCAAGCTCAAAGGCATTCTTCCTCTGAAAACGCTCATCACCAACCCGTCGGCTTCAAAGATAAAACACGTCATGGAACCCGACCCGTTCTCGGTGAAAGCCGACGAACCGCTCGACGACGTCGTGCTCGCATTCGAAAAATACGACTTGGCAGTCATGCCCGTCGTCGACTCTATCGGACGGCTTGTCGGACGAATCACTTTCGACGACGTCATGGACGAAGCGCGCGAACAGACCGAACGCGACTACCAGTTGGCTTCCGGTCTTTCACAGGACGTAGAAACCGATGACAACGTGCTCAAACAGACAACGGCACGTCTTCCGTGGCTGCTTATCGGTATGATTGGCGGAATCGGGAACTCCATGATATTAGGCAATTTCGACTCTACTTTCGCGGCTCATCCCGAGATGGCATTGTATATCCCGCTCATCGGCGGTACGGGGGGAAATGTCGGTACACAATCTTCGGCCATCATCGTGCAGGGATTGGCTAACAGTTCACTGGACGCCAAAGACACTTTCAAGCAAATCACGAAGGAAGCAGTGGTGGCTTTAATCAATGCCACTATTATTTCGTTATTGGTATATACTTACAACTTTATCCGGTTCGGCGCGACGGCTACGGTCACTTATTCCGTATCCATCAGCTTGTTTGCCGTGGTGATGTTCGCTTCCATTTTCGGAACACTGGTACCGATGACGCTTGAGAAACTAAAAATCGACCCTGCCATCGCAACAGGCCC
>USOC01000030.1 GCA_900556245.1 uncultured Prevotellaceae bacterium | reverse complement strand
AAAGTAGGGCCGAAAGTGGGACGCAACGATCCATGTCCTTGTGGCAGCGGCAAGAAATACAAAAACTGTCACGGAAAAGGACTCGTATAGCAAACCTTTCTTAAGACTGTTTACATAAAAAAGTCATCCGGCAACAAGCTATAAACGCCCTTGCCGAATGACTTTTTTCTTTTGCCCGCTATCCGCAAAACGACAAAAATCCAAACTGCTATAAGCCAACCATCCGCTAACGGACGACTACCAAACAGTCTGCGCTCAAGTTTCCATAAGCAACCAGTGACGCTTAACCCGAGAACAGTGAACTTTGTTTACATACCAAAACAATCCGATTGTAGCGGATTCCTGTAGTATGTCCACTATAATCTGAAAATTCGATGTCGAAACATTGGCCGGATGCCAAATGTTTCTAAACGAGGATGAGCAGGTTGTTAAGCATAAGATTGTTGCCCCCCCACAGAACACAAGAGAGTACCGCCAACGATAGCCGTCAATATACATATTCCCACAGAATACCGTAGCCGGGTTGAAAACCTAACGCAATACGAGCCCTGAAATCCGACAGCGTTTCAGAGGAATTAAAATCAAAAAAGTCCAAAAATTTAAAACCCTTGGCCATAGCAACAAGTTTGCTCATAGCCTTAAATCTTATAAGGTTACGTAAAATACGAAATTTGTGTTGAGACGTCCCTTGGAAAAAGCATCATGAGTCAATGCTATACATTATAACACTGCCGCTGATAGGTATATGCAACGAGGGCGATATCAGCATCTGCGCAACCAGCGCACTCGTCAAAGAAGAGCTCCGTTCTCTCCACATCATACCTCTTTCAGGTCGTAACACCGTAGAAATAGTATGATTTCAGTACCTAACGATAGAGCCTTCAACCTTCAGAAATCATTTTTGCCGAACCTTATCCTGCCTTCTGCAAAGAGATTAAAATTACCGGCACTCCGGAAACGCATTGTTGCAGAAAGACTCTGTGGCGATTTATCCAAACAAAAGAACTCCCTCGCCGATGCAACTGATATGCGCATTGCCAAGGGAGTTTCAGTACACCCGTGGGGAGTCGAACCCCAATCGTCGGAACCGGAATCCGATATTCTATCCATTGAACTACGGGTGCAAATTTCCGATTTTGCGTTGGCAAAAGTACAAAATAAATATTAGTTTTGCAAAAAGGATTTCAAAGAAAATGAACGTAAGAATAGCCCAAAGCTGGAAAGAGGCACTGCAAGAAGAATTTAACAAAGACTATTTTCGGCAATTGACCGATTTTGTCAAAACCGAATATGCCACTACGCGGATTTTTCCTCCGGGCAACCGCATTTTCGCGGCTTTCGACGCAACCCCTTTCGACAGCGTGAAAGTTGTGATTCTCGGGCAAGACCCCTATCATGGAGAAGGCCAAGCAAACGGACTTTGCTTTTCGGTGGGAGACGGCATACCCTTCCCTCCCTCTTTGCTCAACATCTTTAAAGAAGTGCACAATGACACCGGAGCCGTAATTCCTCAAAGCGGCGACTTAAGCCGATGGGCAGAACAAGGCGTTCTCTTGCTCAACGCCACACTGACAGTCAGAGCCCATAATGCCGGTTCCCATCAAGGGAAAGGCTGGGAAACTTTTACAGATGAAGTCATCCGACGACTTGCCGACGAAAGAGAGCACCTCGTCTTTATGCTCTGGGGCTCATATGCCATCCGCAAAGGCTCATTCATCGACCGGAACCGCCATTTGGTACTGACGTCACCACACCCGTCGCCACTATCTGCCTACCGCGGATTTTTCGGAAATCACCATTTCTCTCAAGCCAATGCCTACCTCTCCGAACACGGACAAACCCCTATCAACTGGTAATATAATGAAAGATATCGCAATCATATACCTGCTCTCACTATCTGCCGCCATATGCTCAGCCACCCCAATGCTCCATGCGCAGACAGATACTCAGACTCGAATCTACGACAGCAACTTTCGGTCTTTGAGAGCCGCGCTCTCAAGAAGCTACTACGCTCCTCCGGTCATAACGCTCGGCGGCAACGACAGCATACGCATCGAATTCGACGAACTGTCACCTGAACTTCGCTACATGCGCTATTCGCTTCTCCATTGCGATGCCGACTGGAATCCGTCGGACATTGTCGAAAGCGATTACGTAGACGGCTTTAACCAGGCTGATGTCACAGACTATCAGTTTTCATCCGCCACTTTCGCCAACTACGTACACTATGGCATTACCGTTCCAAATGCCGACATGCACATTCGCTTGTCCGGAAACTATCTGCTCAAGGTATATCCGCAAGACGACAACGAGCAAACATTGCTCCAAGTAAGGTTTTGTGTTGTCGAAAATCAAGTGGATATTCTCGCAGAAGTAACGTCACGCACCGATATCGACTACAACGACCGCCATCAGCAGGTTTCAGTCATGGTTGATGCAAAGGATTACTATGTCGACAATATGTACTCCGACCTAAAGCTGAGAGTTTCCCAAAACTCACGCACCGATAACGAACGCTCTGCCAACACCCCTTTACGCGTAAGCGGACAAAAGGCTTTTTTCGAACACGACAAGCGATTGATCTTTCCTGCAGGAAACGAATTTCGCAGATTTGAAATGACCACAACAAACTATATCGGAATGGGCGTTGAACGATACTCTTATCACGCACCGTTCTACCATGCCGAACTCGATATCGACCGTCCGCGCAGCTTTGACTCATACACCTACGACCAGACTCAATACGGACGTTTCACCATCCGAGAAAGCAACGCTTTCGATTCGAATACGGAAGCCGATTACATGATAACGCACTTCACCTTAGAAATGCCTCAACTGCAAGGGGGATCCGTATATCTTGACGGTGAATTTACCCAACACAATCTCTCTTCATCTAACAAGATGCATTATAACCCAAACTCCAGATGCTATGAGCTTGACATTCTCCTGAAGCAAGGAGCCTACAACTATCAGTATCTGTGGGTTCCTGACGGTATTACTATAGGCGAAACCGGGAAAATCGAGGGTGATTTCTATCAGACAGTCAACGAATACCAAATTAAGGTTTATAACCGACGTCGAGGAGAACGTTATGACCGACTTGTCGGTTTTACAACCGTTTTTTCTGGAAAATAATAGAAAAACCCCTATCCCTATCTCAAACAGACCTGCGCTTGCAAACTTTATTAACACAAGAAATATCAATTGTTAAACAATTGTAATGCTTATGACATTTTTATATCAAACGCTTGCAGTTTAAGATAAAGTGAGTACCTTTGCAATGTGTTTTTCATGGTATTAGATTTAAGGTTAATTAAGATTGGTTGTCGGGAGACAATCAATTTTTTTTGTACCTACCCCAACAGTCTGATTAACACCATTGCCCATCAGTTTTCCCGATATAATCCAGGAAATTCGTTCCAGAACCAAAAAGTCACAATTGCTTTTACCCTTGAGTTTTCATATCTTTACAAAAGATAGGGTGCGTCTTGGGATAAATTTTGTATAAATCCAAATTTCTCCTCTCACCTTTCACTATCTTTGCAAAAAAATAAAAGCAACTATGCCCTATTTTTCAATAATTATCCCGGTATATAATCGCCTTGATGAAGTGCGCGATTTATTGGAAAGTCTTTCCAAACAATCAGACAAAGACTTTGAAGTGGTTTTGGTGGAAGATGGTTCGTCCCTTCCATGCGTTGGTGCCGTAAAAGAATTTGAACATCTGGTCGACGTCAAATACTTTTTCAAGGAAAACGAAGGACGCAGCATCGCCAGAAACTATGGTCTTGAACGTGCAAAAGGTTCGTATTTCCTGTTTTTCGACTCTGATTGCGTCATACCGGAACAGTATATTTCGACTCTGAAAACAGCTTTGGAAAAGGACTTCACCGACTGCTTTGGAGGACCGGATGCTGCACACAGCTCTTTCTCAGATACCCAGAAGGCCATCAACTACTCAATGACCTCATTCCTTACGACAGGAGGCATCAGGGGCGGCAAAGTGCAACTTGAAAAATTCGTTCCCCGCACGTTCAATATGGGCTTTTCACGCCGAGTATGGGAAAAAGTGGGAGGCTTCAGAGAAATGTTTTCTGAAGATATCGATATGAGTACACGCATCCGACAAGCCGGTTTTTCCATCTCGCTCATCCGCGATGCTTTTGTCTATCACAAACGTCGCGTCAATATGCAGTTATTCTGCCGACAAGTCTATGTGTTCGGAATGTCACGCATCACCCTCTACCTTCTCTATCCCGACTCTCTGAAAGCCGTCCATTGGCTACCCGCCGTTTTTGTAATGGGGGTTGTTGCGATGGGCGTTTTAGCCTTGACATTGTCCTGGCTGTTCATCACTCCGCTGATTGCTTATATCGCTGCCATTTTCTTCTGCGCACTTATTTCCACAAAAAACCTAAAAATCGCAACACTCGCAATCGTCACCAGCATCATCCAGCTGGGAGGCTACGGCTGCGGTTTCCTGAAAGCTTTCTTTAACAAGATTCTACTTCGAAAGGGAAGAAACATAGATGAAGAGATAGCCATCAGAAAGGGGAAATAAAATGTCTGACAATAGCTACAATCGTCGCATCATCGACTTGACAAAAGAAGATCGTCCGCGGGAAAAAGCAATCGCCCACGGGCTGCAGTCGCTGACGACAACCGAGCTCATCGCCTTATTACTGGGTAGTGGAACTCACGGAGAATCTGTCATCAATCTGTCTCAGCGAATTTTGCAGGAATCCGGCAACAAACTGTCGGAATTGGGAAAACGTTCTATTCGCAATCTTGTAAAATCGTTTAAAGGCGTTGGGGATGCCAAGGCGGTCACACTACTTGCCGCCATTGAATTAGGAAAGCGCTACGCACTTGAAGAAATACCGGAATCCCCTCTGCTCAACAACGCTGATAAAGTTTGGGCTCTTTTTCAAAGCCAGATTGGGAATCTCCCCCACGAAGAGTTTTGGGCAATCTACCTCAACAATTCGAAACGCATGATTGATAAAGTGAAAATCAGCCAAGGCGGTGTAACCGCGACAGTGGTCGACACAAAAATATTGCTTCGCCATGCCATTGAAAATCTGGCGACAGCCATCATTCTCATCCACAACCATCCGTCCGGCAACCTCCGTCCGAGTATACAGGACGATCGCATGACCGAGCGCATCAAAGAAGCCGCCAAACTGCTGGACATCTCGATAGTCGACCACTTAATAATCACTGCCGGCAGCTACTACAGCTATGCCTGTGAAGGAAAACTCTGACATTCTTCATTGGCACAAAAAACGACTGGCTTTGACAAAATTTGTTTAAGACAATACAAAATAGTATGAAAAGATTCATTCTAAGCATGGCATTGATGACTGTAATTTTAGTCGGAATGCCTATCTTACTCGACTTATGTCTGCCGGAAGGAAGCGAAGCAACGACTCCGGCTATAAAGACGGGAATCATTGCTTCCACAAACGACACTCTTGGTGCCGACAGAACAAAGCCACAACCCTAATCGTGCATAAAGTCAGGATTCGGTCCCACGTTTGTGTCGTCCAGACCTAAACTGCTGACATCAATCTGTCCAAAACTTCCGGAAGAAGCTGTCGGATCATATTCTCCTCCTCCCGCCTGTGCATTCAGTTTCGAATCAATGGTCTCCAGCGCATAAGAGTAATCCTCGTCGCGATTTTGGAAACGAGCGTATTTGGCAACAAACGTCATTTCCACATCATCGACCGATCCACTACGATGCTTGGCAACAATAAACTCAGCCAAGCCACGGATCGAACGGTTGTTGGCATCAACAGCAGAGCGTGTATAGTACTCCGGACGGTGGATGAAACAAACGATATCAGCATCTTGCTCAATCGCCCCCGACTCACGGAGGTCGGACAACTGCGGACGCTTGTTTCCATCATTACGTTCTTCCACTTTACGGCTCAACTGCGACAAAGCAATAATCGGAATGTTCACTTCCTTCGCCACCTGCTTCAGCGAACGAGAACTCATGCTAACCTCCTGCTCACGCCGTCCAAATTTCATTCCGCTGGCATTCATCAACTGCAAATAGTCGATGATGATTATCTTCACATTGTGCTCCCTAACGAGACGACGCGCTTTGGTGCGGAGTTCAAGAATAGACAGGCTCGGCGTATCATCGATGAACAAGGGTGCTCCATATAATTTCCGGACACGCGTATTCAGCTGCTCCCATTCTGACTGAGTCAACCGACCACTTTTAATTTTTTCGCTTTCAATCTCACAGACATTAGATATCAGACGATTCACCAATTGCAGATTCGACATTTCAAGCGAAAAGATAGCCACGGGCGTGTTATAGTCGACCGCCATGTTTTTTGCCATTGAAAGGACAAAAGCCGTCTTTCAATTTGCTCTATGGCAGAATTGATAACAGGGTCTATATGCGTGAAGTCCTTTTTCAAATTACCTTGAGAAATTTCAAAAATCTGGCCTTCAGCCTCCTGCAACAAATCATCGATATCATACGACTCGTCGAATGCTTTTTCCTGTATCCTCGAACTGAAATTGATCAACTTTCGAGCAAGACTCTTCTGCGCAATAATCCGCGCATGATATTCAATGTGAGCCGCAGAAGCCACGTTTGCCGTCAACTCCGATATGTGAAGCGGACCTCCGACCTCATCGAGTGTTCCATTGGCTCGCAACTGCTGAGTGACTGTCAGCATATCAATTGGCTGCTGCCGAACGCCCAAATCGCTGATTGCCTGAAAAATCTTCTGATTCGCAGTATCATAAAAAGACTCTTCCTGCAAGATATCACTTACTATTGAGTAAGCATCCTTCTCCAACATCAATGCGCCAAGGACAGCATCCTCCAACTCTTTATCCTGAGGCTGCAACTTTCCGTTCTCCGCCAAATCAGATTTATGCACCGGTCTGTTTCGCCGGTATTTATTATTGTCGTTAACAAACTCCATATCGTTATTCTTTTCGTTTACACGGGACGGACCATGCAAAGCCAAGGCACATCCTATCTTGTGCAAAGGTAGTGAAATTATGCCAAATCCAACTTCTCCGTTCCATCCATCTTTATCAACATTCCGCTAACACCATCAACCATATCTTATGCAAATCGAACCATTGCACCAACACTTTCTACCTAAACACAAACAATCGCCTACCACATTCCACCGCAAACCGCTAATTTTGCCAAAACATCACTATGCTCCGAACAAAAGCAAAACATAGACAATGAAACTATACTTTCTGATACAACGTTTTCTTCGCGGTAAATTCGCCCGATACTTTGTGCTGTTTTTCATTTTCATTTCGATACTCGCGGTCATTGCCAGTTCATTCAAAGAAATGGCTCCCTACAAAATACCACTGTTTGCCGTCTCTCATCTGGCGTCGCTTGTCTTTCTGGTCGAATATTCGGCGCGCATACTTGCCGCTCCTGCATTACGCAGAGGACAATCAAAACTTAAAGCCCGCATGAAATACGTCTTTTCATTCTACGGATTTGTCGATTTCGTTGCAATTCTACCCTGCGTGCTCACCCATATTTATTGGGACACCCCTATCGTACACATCATCATACTTCCATATATCTTTATAATTTTCAAGCTCATACGCCACTCTTCCTCTTTCCAGACGATAGGAAAAGCTCTTGTAGCAGTCAAAGAAGAACTCGCAACCGCTTACACCGCCTGCTTGATTACCGTCTGCTTCTCCGCCATTCTGATGTACTACATCGAACGAAGTGCACAGCCGGAAGTTTTCGCCAACATCGGGGACGGCATGTGGTGGGCTATCGTCACATTTGCGACCGTCGGTTACGGCGATATCTACCCGATTACGCCGATGGGAAAAGTTTTGGGCAGTGTCATTTGCCTAATCGGAGTGGCAATGGTTGCGATTCCGACCGGTATCATCAGCTCTTCTTTTATCAATATCATTCAGAAAAAAGAAGCCAAACAAAAGTCGAAAGCAGCTGATAAAAATTAAAAGCGATTTCATACAAAACAACCCCTCATACACCCAAAAATTCTTATCTTTGTATAAGATAGGATGCGTCTCGGGATAAATTCTGAATAAATTCAAATTTCTCCCCTCGACTTTCACTATCTTTGCATAAGATAGGATACGGTTTGGCTAAATCATTCAAGTTTTCTTGATGCTTTTCCTCCCTGTCTACTTTAGCACTTAAGCCACCAGAAGAGCCTTTGCATGAAACTTAGCATAATCATACCGGTTTACAACGTAGAACAATATTTGCAAGAATGCGTCGCCAGCGTTTTGGCCCAAACGTATTCCGATTTTGAAGTCATTCTTGTTGACGACTGCTCGCCCGACCGTTGCCCCCAACTATGCGACGAGATTGCCGACACCGACAACAGAATCCGTGTCGTTCACCGCCCTGTCAACGGCGGTCTCAGCGCCGCTCGCAACACAGGCATTGACATAGCCGAAGGAAACTTTATCACCTTTGTAGACTCAGACGACACTATTAAGCCGGACACCTACACTGCCAATATGCAAATATTGGAAAAGTCTGACGCAATGTGCCTTGAATATCCGGTAATCAAAAATACAGGAAACAAAAAAGAAGAAATCTATCTGCCATTTTCGGGCAACGGATATCGAATCGAGACATTCCACAACTGGGTGGAACGCGATGGTTTTGTCCACAGCTATGCTTGGAACAAGATATACCGACGCATCCTTTGGAAAAGCTGCCGATTTCCGGAAGGAAAATATTTTGAGGATTTAGCCACTATCCCGTATGTGATAGAAAACGCTGGCAAAATTATAGTG
>USOC01000029.1 GCA_900556245.1 uncultured Prevotellaceae bacterium | reverse complement strand
GGCTTTGGCGTGGAAAATGAGCCAAAGCGCCAATCTTGAAAAACTTTATATAGCCCCGGGCAACGGTGGCACTGAACAATATGGAGAAAACGCGGCGCTTTCGCCGCTCGACTTTGCAGCCGTCAAGGAATTTGCGCTGGCTAACGAAATCACCATGGTCGTAGTCGGCAACGAAGACCCTTTGGTAGCCGGAATCTACGACTTTTTTGCCGGCGACGACATGCTCAAGACCATTCCCGTAATCGGACCGTCGAAGGGGGGAGCACAACTGGAGGGCAGCAAGGACTTCGCAAAAGGCTTCATGATGCGCCACAATATTCCAACAGCCCGCTACATGAGCGTTACGGCCGGAACAATCAACGAGGGCATCGCATTCCTCCGCTCGCTGGAAGCTCCCTACGTACTGAAAGCCGACGGACTGGCTGCAGGAAAAGGCGTGCTGATTCTCCCGACGCTCGACGAAGCTGAAACGTCGCTGAAGGAAATGCTTGGCGGCATGTTCGGCAAATCATCCGCCACGGTAGTCATCGAAGAGTTTCTGTCGGGCATCGAATGCTCCGTCTTCGTGCTGACCGACGGCAATTCCTATAAAGTGCTTCCCGTGGCAAAAGACTACAAACGAATCGGAGAAGGCGACACCGGCCTGAACACCGGCGGCATGGGAGCCGTCTCCCCGGTGAGCTTTGCCGACGAAGCGTTCATGGAAAAAGTGAGACAACGCATCATTGAGCCGACGCTCAACGGCCTGAAAGCGGAACACCTGACCTACAAAGGCTTTATCTTCCTCGGTCTGATCAACGTCAAGGGCGAGCCGATGGTCATCGAATACAACGTCCGCATGGGTGACCCGGAAACGGAAGCCGTGATGCTTCGCACGGACGGTGACTTGCTCGACCTGCTTGACGGCGTTGCCACCGGCACGCTTTCCGAACGCCGCCTTGCCATCGACCCGCGCTATGCCGTGACAGTGATGATGGTGTCGGCCGGCTATCCGGGAAGCTACGAGAAAGGAAAAGCCATCAGCGGGCTCGACAGCGTGGCAGACAGCATTCTGTTCCACGCCGGCACGCGCCGCACCGCCGACGGCATTGTGACCGACGGAGGCCGCGTGATTGCCGTCAGCTCCTATGGCACGACGAAGGAAGAGGCGCTTGCCCGTTCGTTTGCCAGCATCGGGAAAGTGGATTTCGAAGGCAAATATTTCCGTCGCGACATCGGCTTCGATTTGCAGTAGCCGGTTTTATATCGCATTCAAAAACACAACGGACGGCAACCGGGTGCTTGAAAGCCTCTCTGTTGCCGTCCGTTGTGTTTTCAGATTCCCCATCCGCCAATCGGCACGCAACTTCCAACAAAACCCACTGAAGCGCTCTGCCATACCGCCGAGTTTACCCCTCCCGTCGCAATGCGCCACTCCCCCTATCCGCTACGGCAAGCCGCGCGCACAGGGGGAGAGAAATATCGCTTAAATCTATGGAAATTTCTTTTTAAAAAAAGGACTGTCAGAGGTTTGGAATTGTCAGACACATTTTCTACCTTTACCTTGAATGACTGAAATGATTGCGCAAAGCTGGGATAATTGCAACTTCGCCATTCCCAACGCCACCAAAGAGCGAAACGACAAGACTTCGAAAGCACAGCCGTAAGAGCTATGGCATCTGCGACAAAAGCGAACAATGACATTAGAGAGACTTACTTTAATTAACCCTTAAAATAAAATCTTATGAAACAACTGTTATCACTGAGTCTGACCTGTCTGATTCTGGGATTTGCAAGCTGCGAAGAAGAAGTACCTGCCACTCCCTTTTATGAAGTAATGGTTTCTCCAGACATCGTGTATGCAACATCTGAAGCAACATCAGTTGACATACAAGCCAAGTTACTGACTGAAGAAAACCTCCATAATATTCAATGGGTGATTGATGAGATTCGCATCGTAGACAAAGACGGAACAAACAAAATAATCAATCCCTACTATACTGAAAAAAATGAAGAAAAATTCAAAGATCCGGAAAATATCGTTTACAAATGGGCTACCGTGAAAACAAACAGACCTAAAAACATTATTTCTACCCGAATCGAAGCAAACGAAACAGACAAGACACGAGAACTTTACATCAAAGTAGGGGGGCCGTTCACAAAACCCGATACGCTCTATGTGCGACAAGCCGGCAGACCTGCTCAGAACTGACACACAAGTGGAAACAATACGCCAGACGGTCGTTTTGCGGAAAAAGGGCAAAACGACCGTCGTCATATTATGAAGTAAATGAAAAAAGTGCAAAACCTTTTCTCAGCCGCCCTCACCCGGCGCAGCTTGGATTAGCAGACAGTTGTAAGGAATTGCCGCGCCGCCGAAGCCAGCGCCCCGTCGCAATGCGTCACTCCCCCTATCCGCTACGGCAAGCCGCGCGCACAGGGGGAGAGAAATAATTTGATTCGGGCGATTTTTATTCTAACCCTGCATTTTAGTCTGACGAAGGAAATCAGGCAAAACGACGGGACAGAGCCGCCATCTTGATAGCCACTTCCGCAGCTTCCGCGCCCTTGTTGCCAAGCGCACCTCCGGCACGGTCAAGAGCCTGCTGCTCATCGTCGGTAGTGAGTACCCCGAACACCACGGGCGCTTCACCACGGGCATTGAGCATCGCCACACCCTGCGTCACACTTTGGCACACATAGTCGAAATGCGGCGTGCCGCCCCGAATGACACAGCCAATCACGATGACAGCGTCGACATCGGAATAGTTGACCATACATGAAGCCCCGAAAGTCAGTTCTACGGTACCTGGCACATACTCGATGGTGATGTCGTTGGCAGGATATCCCTCATTCATAAACACGTCGAGCGCACCTTGCAACAAAGCACCGGTGATACGGCTGTTCCATTCAGCCACGACAATCCCGACCTTGAGTCCTTCAACTTTCGGCAATCTTCCGGACACTTTCTCGCCCGCTCTCAATTCTGTAGACATATATATTTTTTATTTAACCGGATGTAACAATCATTTATCACCTTTCTCTTCTCCCCGGCTCACCTTGCCGAGATATCCGCCGTGATGGCGCATCGCATACATTTCTTTCGTGAAGCCGGTGGTTCGCATGACGTTGACCACAAGCACATCGCCAATGAGCGTTGTGGAAGTGGTAGGCGTCAGTCCGAGCGGGCACACCTCAGGACTTCCTCCGGTCCAGAGTGTCACGTCGGCTATTCGTGCCAGCTCGCTGTCGGCATTGCCGGTAATCACGATGATTCTCAAATCGTTCTTCATGCGCTTGGCGAGCATGACAAGTTCGAGAATCTCCCTGGTTTTACCGGAATTGGAAAGCAGAAGCATGACGTCGTTGTCCTGCATGACGCCCAAATCTCCGTGTTGCGCTTCGCTCGGATGAAGGAAGACGGAAGGTATTCCCGTAGATGAGAAAGTCGTGGCAATATTCATGGCAATCTGTCCTGCCTTGCCCATTCCGGAAGTAATCAGTTTGCCGTGGCGGTTCCAGACATGCTCGACAATCAATTTAACGGCATTATCATATCCGTCGGAGACAGGAATGGCTGCCACAGCCTTGCTTTCGGCGGCGAGAATCTCGCGCATACATTGTTTGATGTCAGTCATTATGTTTGATTTTAGATTATTTATCCTTGTTTTCCAGCAAATTCCGCCCTTCGTAGTCACAAATTGACTTCACCCATTTTTCGGGGAGCCTGACGGATGTCTGCTCTTCGGCGTTGTAGGCGACCATAACCGTGACACATTCGCTCTTCACCTCTTTCGTGACCACATTGACAAGCCTCTGGAGGATTTTGAAGCTCTTCTCCCGAATAGAATCGACACGCGTCACCACCGAAACCGGTTCGCCGAAAAACATCGGAGCATAGAAATTACAGTTGACGTTGGCGATGACCAAGTCGGGACGCATCCAATCAATTTCTCCTTTGCGCACAGCGGTGAAATATGCCGACTTGCCAAGGTCATAGTAGGTGAAATAGACCGAGTTGTTGACGTGTCCGAGCACGTCGATGTCATTAAAACGCATCTGAACGGGGACAGAATGCCTGAACGCCGGCTTCTGTTCGATTTCCAAATCTTTCTTATCCATATCTTCACGTTTAATAAATGCAAAGTTAATGAAATGAGTGAGGAGAAAAAAGAAGAGAGGTTCGATTTTTTCACGACACGAGGTATCTTCTCCGCACGGAAAACAGAACTAATAGAAAGCGATATCGTCGATAACGTCCGCACCGGTGATGTCGTTGAGCCGCTTGACAAGCGACGAACGGTTGAGCATCAAATCATTTCGCAGCGGAGCTGACGCTATATGCACGTGAAGCACCCGGCGGCTGACGCGACGGCGCAGTGTCTGCCGATTGATGTATGGACCAACCACTTCCGTCCAAAAGGCTTCAAGGCGACGCTCGTTGATTTCGACATCGAGGTCGGCGGGATTCAGGAATTTCTCCATGATTTCTCCTACGGAAAGAGGTTCGGTTTTCTTCATAGACTTTCAAGATTGGCATTTATCGGCCGACAGGCTCCGTTTTCCACAAAAAAGATACGATAGTCGCTTCCGACAGCTTCAATCGTCTCGTCGATATGCTGACGATTGGTGTCGGAAATGAAAATCTGTCCGAAAGCACTGTCAGAAACAATGCGCATGATGTTGGCCACGCGGCGGGAATCGAGCTTGTCGAAAATATCGTCGAGCAACAGCAACGGAGTTATTCCGCAAAGCGACTTCAAGAATTCAAACTGGGCAAGACGCAAGGCAATCGTGTAGGTCTTGCACTGGCCTTGCGAACCGACGCGACGCATCAATTCGTCACCAAGCATCAACTCGATGTCGTCGCGATGCACCCCCTGCGACGTATGCCCCAAAGCCAAATCCTTTCGGAAATTCGCGCGAAGCACCTTCTCCATCGGCATCTCGTTGAGCACACATCGATAGTCGAGCCTGACAGTCTCATTGCTGTCGGCAATCTGGCTGTAGTAGCGGATGAAGATGGGCGTAAACCGCTCGACCCATTCCGTCCTGACACGATGGATGTCGGCAGCTGCACGGCAAAGAAAGGCATCGACCGTCTCCAAGAGCAACGGGTCGGCTATGCCTTGCTTGAGCATGGCGTTTCGCTGTTCGAGAGCGCGGTTGTAGTCGATGAGGGCTTCCAGATAGGGACGGTTGCCTTGCGAAATAATCCGGTCGATGAGCCTTCGCCGCTCTTCGCTGCCACCAGCCACCAGATTCCAATCGTAGGGAGATACCATCACCAAGGGCAGCAGGCCGATATGCTCGCTTTGACGACGATATTCCTTTCCGTTGCGCTTAATCGATTTTTTCTTGCCTTTCTGCAAACCGCATACTATATGCTCATCGTTCTCCTTACGGACATAATCGCCCTGCAGGAGCATAAATTCCTCACCGTAGCGCACGGTGTTGGCGTCGGAACGCACCAGTCCGCTCTGACAAAAACTGAGGTAGAATATCGCGTCGAGAATGTTTGTCTTACCCATTCCGTTGTTGCCCAGCAGACAATTGACCTTGGGAGAAAACTCAAGATTAGCCTCCGCAATATTCTTGTAGTTGAGTATGGACAGTTTCGAAAGAATCATACAGCAAATTTACGGAAAATCGCCGGATTATCCACACAGTCGTAAAAGAATGCCCGCTTCGCGAACGAGAAGAACCTGAAAATTGTAGGGAAATAGCGAATTTTTATGTATGTTTGCATTAGATAACAGAAACTACACACCAAAACTAAACCTTCTATGAAAAAAATACTGGAAGAATTTAAGAAGTTTGCCATGCGCGGCAACGTCGTGGATATGGCAGTAGGTATCATTATCGGTGGAGCGTTTGGCAAAATCGTTTCCTCGATTGTGGGAGACATCATCATGCCGGCCGTTGGCTTGCTCGTAGGTGGGGTTAACTTTTCGGATTTGAAAATCGTGCTGAAGGATGCCGTGATGAACGGCTCTGAGATAGTCAGCCCGGAGGTGACCATCAATTACGGTATGTTTATCCAAGTGGTGCTCGACTTTATCATCATCGCCTTTGCCGTTTTTATGCTTGTGAAGGGCATCAACGCTTTGTCGCGAAAGAAAAAAGAGGAACCGGCAGCTCCTGCACCACCGCCTGCCGACATACAGCTGCTGACGGAAATCCGCGACTTGCTGAAGAAAAACTCGGAGAAATAACCCGACTCCGCATAGAAAACCAGCCGGGTTTTTCATATCTTTGTATAAGACAGGATGCGGTTCGGCAAAAGAATTTAAACTGCGTTTATTCTTTTTGCTCTCACCTTTCACTATCTTTGTAAAAATACTAATTTCAATATTTTGAATTATGAATTCTTTCGTTGAAAAATGCAACAAGATATTTGGAGAGACGACTCTCCATTATCATGAGTTCGACAACATCGACGCAACACCCAACAATCCGTATACCACGGGGAGCATCGACGACGTGCTTTTCCGCAAGAACTGGATTGACGCCGTGCAATGGCATATGGAGGACATCATCCGCGATCCGAACATCGATCCGGTTGCCGCATTGGCCTTAAAACGTCGTATCGACAAGTCGAACCAGGATCGCACAGACCTGGTTGAAGACATTGATTCGTATTTCCGCGACCTGTATAAAGACGTGACTCCTTGCGCAGATGCGACCATCAACACGGAAAGCCCGGCATGGGCCATCGACCGTCTGTCGATTCTGGCACTGAAAATCTATCACATGCGCCAAGAGACTGCCCGTACAGACGCTTCAGAGGAGCATATCGCCAAATGTACGGCAAAACTAAACGTCTTGCTTGAGCAACAAGTGGATCTATCAACGGCTATCGGACAATTGCTTGACGACATAGCAGCGGGACGCAAATACATGAAGGTCTACCGCCAGATGAAGATGTATAATGATGCCGATACGAATCCTGTGCTCTACGGAAAAAAATAAGCGTTGGCAAAGAAATCTATAGCATATAAGAATGTACTGATAGCCCGCTTTTCGGCATTGGGTGACGTGGCGATGACCGTTCCGGCCGTCTATTCCGTATGCAGGGCTTATCCCGGCACTCAGTTTACAATGGTGACGCAGCAGGTAGCTGCGTCACTGTTTGTCGGTGCGCCAGCCAATCTGACGGTGAAAGGTGTAGACGTAAAAGGACGCTACCGAGGTCCGAAAGGATTGTGGCGTCTTGTCGGCGAACTGTCCGCAGAAAGGAAGATAGATGCGTATATCGACCTTCACGACGTGATACGCAGCCGCCTGATCGGTCTGTTCTGCCGCCTGCGCGGCATTGCCGTCTACCGCATTGATAAAGGACGAAAAGAAAAACGCAGGCTGACCAACAGCCATCATAAGCAGTTGTCACCACTGACCCCCACCGTCGAACGCTATGCGCAGACATTCCGCCGGGCAGGTCTCGCTTTCAGGGATACTTTCTCCTCAATCTTTCCTGACAAAGCCGACTCCGCCCAATTTTCAGAAATAACATGTCCGAAAAGAGAAGGGGAAATGTGGATTGCGATTGCACCGTTCGCCAAACACGCCGGAAAAATCTATCCTCCGGAATTGATGAAAACAGTAGTCGACAAACTGTCGGCTCGCCCCAATACACGCATTTTCCTTTTCGGCGGTGGAGGCGAAGAAAAGACAATGCTTGAGAATTGGGCATCGGAATGCGACAACATCCAGTCGCTTGCCGGAAAACGCTACGGATTTTCCAAAGAGCTGGCTTTGCTGAGCCACGCTGACGTGATGTTGTCGATGGACTCTGCAAACATGCATCTGGCATCGCTCGTCGGACTGCCGGTAGTGTCGGTATGGGGTGCAACTCATCCCTACTGCGGCTTCACCGGATGGCATCAACGCAAAGGGATGGAAGTGCAAATCGACCTCCCATGCCGCCCATGCTCGGTGTTTGGCAACAAACCGTGCAAACGCGAAGACTACGCCTGTCTGCGCGGCATTCCACCGGAAATGATTGTCGCACGCATCGAACAGGCATTGGCGGAAAACAACAAAAACAAAAAGTAAGCATGAGCGAAGAATTCGACATCCGGGCAAGCCGCTACGACAGCGACAAGGATTTCGAGCGGGCATTGCGTCCGCTCACTTTCGACGACTTCAACGGTCAAGACAAAATCATCGAAAACCTGCGCGTCTTCGTGCAAGCCGCCCGAATGCGCGGCGAAGCCCTTGACCACACGTTGCTCTACGGTCCGCCGGGACTTGGAAAAACAACGCTTAGCAACATCGTCGCCAACGAAATGGGGGTGGGATTCAAGGTGACTTCCGGTCCGGTGCTCGACAAACCCGGCGACCTTGCCGGCATTCTAACGTCGCTGGAAGAAAACGACGTGCTGTTTATCGACGAAATCCATCGCCTGAACCCTGTCGTGGAAGAATATCTCTATTCTGCCATGGAAGACTACCGTATCGACATCATGATCGACAAAGGGCCGGGTGCACGAAGCGTACAACTCAACCTGTCGCCGTTTACACTCGTAGGCGCAACAACCCGCAGCGGACTGCTGACCCCGCCATTGCGCGCCCGCTTCGGCATCAACTGCCATCTGGAATACTACGACCATGCCGTGCTCGAACGCATCGTCCGCCGCTCAGCTGCGCTTCTCAACGTGGCTTGCACGTCGGAAGCAGCCGGAGAGATTGCCATGCGCAGCCGGGGCACACCCCGCGTGGCCAACGCCCTGCTCCGCCGCGTGCGCGACTTTGCACAGGTGAAAGGAAACGGCACCATCGATACCGAAATAGCCCGGTATTCACTTGAAGCACTCAACATCGACCGCTTTGGTCTTGACGAGGTGGACAACAAACTTCTGCTGACGATAATCGACAAGTTCAACGGCGGACCGGTAGGATTGTCAACCATCGCCACCGCGCTTGGCGAAGATGCGGAAACGGTAGAGGAGGTCTACGAACCTTTCCTCATCAAAGAAGGATTTATCAAACGGACGCCAAGAGGCCGCGAGGTGACAATGCTCGCCTACAACCATCTGCACCGCAACCCACACGCCACAGAAGGCGGACTTTTCTAAAAAATGCAGCATAACCATGCCGGATGTGTCCACTAAAATGCGGACACTTACACTATGCCTGTACAATTTATTGTTAAGAATTGTTA
>USOC01000028.1 GCA_900556245.1 uncultured Prevotellaceae bacterium | reverse complement strand
CGAACTTCTCCATCAAAAATCTACTGAAACCAAGTTCTTATAAGGGAATTATCCCACAGGGAGAAGGACAGACATTCACAATCAGCGCACAAACCAACGCGAAGTACTATCAGGCGTACAGTCTGTCGTTCCTTGACCCATGGTTCGGCGGCAAGCGTCCTAACTCTCTTTCCGTATCTGGTTACTATTCACGCCAGACCGGCGTCAACTCCAATTTCTACAACCGCAATTGGAGTAACCCTAACCTGATGGGCGGCTACGGATTCGGTTGGGGCTATGGTTCTGATTATGCACAAACCAACTACGAAAATTCATACGACCCTAACAAATTCCTCCAAATGGCAGGTATTTCACTCGGTTTCGGAAAACGTCTTAACTGGCCGGACAACTACTTTACGTTTCAGGCTCAGCTATCCTACAACTGGTACTATCTGAAGAATTGGGACTATCTCTACTATATGAACAACGGAACGTCGAACTCATTCGTCCTTGGTCTCTCGCTTGCTCGAAACAGTATTGACAACCCAATCTATACCCGCAGCGGTAGCCAATTCTCCATTGATATGAGCCATACACCTCCTGAATCACACAACCGCAACAAAAACTCCGAAGCCCTCAACAACCAAAGCCAAAAAGGATCTCAGGAAGCCAAGAAAGAAATGTATCGCTGGATTGAGTACTGGAAACTCAAATTCAAAGCCCGTACCTACACACCGCTCACAGACCCGCTCGGAAAATGGACACTCGTGCTGATGACCCGCGCCGACATCGGACTGCTTGGAAGTTACAACAAGCATCTCAAATCTCCCTTTGAAACATTCTACGTCGGCGGTGACGGCATGTCAGGAAGCTACGGCTATGCCCAGGAAACGATTGCATTGCGCGGTTATGACAACGGTGCATTCACCCCTTGGACAAAAGACGGCTATGCATACACACGCTTCTGCATGGAACTTCACTTCCCATTTATGCTGCAACCTACGACGACTATCTACGGTCTGGCATTCGTCGAAGGCGGTAACGCATGGACCGACGTTAAAGACTTTTCCCCGTTCAATCTGAAGCGTTCTGCCGGAGCCGGTGTGCGTATCTATCTGCCTATGGTCGGTATGATGGGTATTGACTGGGCATACGGTTTCGATGAAGTGTTCGGCGAAAAAGGCGGCAGCCACTTCCACTTTATCCTCGGTCAAGAATTCTAAAAAAGGAATAATTAATCTTTCAACACTAAACTAAAAGCAGATTTCAACGTCATAATAGAAGAAACCAATACTTGAAGTTATGAAAAAATTGATGATTGCCACTGTCATGATGACACTGTTTGCCCTTTCGGGTTACGCGCAAAAATATGCGTTGGTGGATATGGAATACATCCTTAAAAATATCCCGCAATATGAAATGGCCAACGAACAACTGAACCAAGTGTCGCTAAGATGGCAGAAAGAAGTTGAAACGAAATCAAAAGAGGCTGAAACCCTCTACAAAAACTACCAAAGCGACATGGTGTTCCTGACCGACGAACAAAAGAAAAAGAAAGAGGAAGAGGTCGTGGCCAAAGAAAAAGAAGCAGCTGAATTACAATCAAAATATTTCGGGCCCCAAGGCGAACTCTACAAAAAACGCCAGTCTCTGATGGAACCTATCCAAAATGACATTTATGAAGCCATCAAGAAAATTTCAGAAGAAAAGGGATTTCAGGTGATTTTCGACCGGGCTTCATCCGCAGGAATCATATTCGCATCTCCTCGCATCGACATCAGCAATGAAGTGCTTGATAAATTAGGATATTCAAAATAATTTACTACTTTTGCACACAGAACAAAAAAATAACAAATCAATAAATACCAAAATGCTTAAAAAACTATTACTTGCAGCTGTACTAGCTGCTCCGATGTGCCTCTTCGCACAAAACAAAATCGGTAGCGTAAACTCTCAAGACGTGTTCATGCTGATGCCGGAAGTGAAGACTGCACAGACTACTCTTCAGGAAGTTTCCAAGAAATACGACACTGAATTTAAAGCCCTCCAAGGCGAATTTGAGAAGAAACTTGCCGAGTACCAAGCTTTGGCAAAAGACACACCAGAGTCAATCAGACAACGCCGTGAAGGAGAACTTCAGGAACTTCAAGCTAAAATCCAAAACTTTCAAGAAGTAGCCGGACAAGATCTTCAACGCCAACAACAGACACTGATGGCTCCGATTCAGGAAAAAATCCTGACTGCCATTAAAGCAGTAGGCGATGAAAACGGATTCACATACATCTTTGATCTTACGTCTCCTTCAATTGTCTACACGGGCAAAGACGCTGTCGACGTAACTCCACTTGTAAAACAGAAACTCAACTTAAAAGATGCACCGGCAACACCGGCTCCGACCAACACACCGGCTAAATAAGTTGGGATAGAAAATATATCGACACAAAAAAAGAGGCTTTCCAAGCCTCTTTTTTTGTGTCACCCTTTGAGTGCCTTATTTTACCGGAATTTTATCGATACGACGCTGGTGACGGCCTCCTTCATAAGCCGTAGACAGGAATGTACGGACTATTTCAAGAGCCTCTTCGTTTGTAACAAAACGCCCCGGCATAGACAACACATTCGCATCATTATGCTGACGCGCCAATGATGCAATTTCCGGCTTCCAACAAAGAGCGCATCGTATGCCCTGATGCTTGTTGAGCGTCATGCTGATTCCTTCGCCACTGCCACAGACAGCAATGCCAGGATAGCATTCTCCTTTTTCAACAGCCGCTGCACAAGGATGCGCAAAATCGGGATAGTCGCAACTATCGGTAGAATATGTACCGAAGTCTTTATACGCAATACCTTCCGATTCGAAATATGCAATGACAGCCATTTTCGTCTCAAAGCCCGCATGGTCACTACAAAGCGCAACGGGACAACCTTCTTTTAATATAGTCATAATTATTTCTATTGAATTTTCGAAGTTAAACATTAAAAATGGCGGCAACTCAAATAAATGAGCTACCGTCATTCAGCAATATATTCCCACTCAATAGTTGCAGGCGGCTTAGAGGATATATCATAGCATACACGATTCACTCCCTTCACCTTGTTGATAATATCGTTCGAAACCTTAGCAAGGAATTCATACGGAAGATGCGCCCAATCGGCGGTCATTGCGTCAGTACTGGTCACCGAACGTAGCGCAACAGCACGCTCATAAGTACGTTCATCACCCATCACGCCAACACTTTGCACCGGCAACAGAACGGCACCTGCCTGCCACACCGTATCATAAAGATTCCAGTCGCGAAGTGCCTGAATGAAAATATCATCAGCATTTTGAAGGATTTCCACCTTCTCGCGTGTGATATCACCCAAAATGCGCACAGCCAAACCCGGTCCGGGGAAAGGATGACGCGAAATAAGATGCTCGGGCATGCCAAGTTCACGACCGACGTTGCGCACCTCATCCTTGAAGAGCAAACGAAGAGGTTCACAAAGCTTCAAGTTCATCTTTTCAGGCAAACCTCCTACATTGTGGTGACTCTTGATGACTGTTCCGGTAATAGACAACGACTCGATACAGTCTGGATAAATGGTACCTTGCGCCAACCATTTCACATCCTTTATTTTATGCGCCTCCTCGTCGAAAACATCAATAAAACCTTTTCCGATAATCTTACGTTTGCGCTCCGGATCAGTCACTCCCTCCAGTTCACGGAAGAATTTTTCTGATGCGTCTACTCCAATCACATTCAAACCGAGGCACTCATAGTCGTGCATCACATTAGCAAACTCATTTTTGCGAAGCAATCCGTGGTCGACAAAGATGCAAGTGAGATTCTTCCCGATTGCTCGATTAAGGAGCACGGCAGCTACAGAGGAATCGACACCGCCGCTCAATCCAAGCACAACCTTGTCATTGCCAAGTGTCGCTTTAAGATTTTCAATAGTGGTCTCAATAAACGAAGCCGCACTCCAATCCTGATTCGCACCGCAGATGTCTACGACGAAATTTTTCAACAACAAGGTTCCTTCTTCCGAATGGAATACCTCCGGATGGAATTGAACCCCCCACACCTGCTCGTCCAGAATCTGATAAGCGGCAACAGACACCTTGTCGGTCGACGCGATTATCCGGAAATTTTCGGGTATGGCCGTAATGGTGTCGCCATGACTCATCCATACCTGCGAATTGTCAGACAACCCGGTCAACAAAGGATTATTTTTGTCAATAGCAGACAAATGTGCACGGCCGTATTCACGGCTTCCGGCTGGTTCAACCTTACCTCCGTTGATGTAGGAAATGAACTGAGCACCATAGCAAATACCCAATAACGGATACTTACCTCTTATTTCCGCCAAGTCTATTTTAAACGCCTTCTCGTCATAGACAGAAAAAGGACTGCCGGAAAGAATCACACCGATTACCGACGGATCGTCAACCGGCATCTTGTTGTAGGGAACGATTTCACAATAGACATTTAACTCTCTGACACGCCGTCCGATGAGTTGCGTCGTCTGCGAACCGAAGTCCAAGATAATTATTTTCTGATGCATACTAAAAAGTTATATATCTGTTTTTAACTAAGTTGCCTGATCAATTGCTTGTCGCCTACCACCCAGATATTGTCTCCAGGTTGGAGTACAGATTCTGCTGTCGGCTTTTCAAACACACCGTCCTTCCGTTCGATAGAAACAAGCATAGCCGAATAACGCCCGCGCAAGTCAAGTTCTCCGACCGGCTTGCCGACAACCGGCGAACCGGCAGTCAGCACAATGCTCGTAAAATCCATCTTTACCTCAGCTTCTGCCTGAGGAGCATCCTTATCTGCCTGCTCTATGATTGTCAGCAGCTTCTGTATCTGTTCATCCGTACCAACCACTCCCAACGTATCTCCCGGAAAGATGCGCATCGATCCGGTCGGTATGGGAATCAACCGCTCTCCTCGTTGGATGCTGACCACGTTCAGTCCAAACCGCCGGCCGAAATTAGAGTCAGCCAACCTCTCCCCTACAAAGGGACAGTTATAACCGACACTGACAAACGCCAAATGCATGTCGCTGACAAGATTATTGTTTTTCCCACTACGACGCAACTCCCGTTCATTAAGGTTATCGATAAACACCGTTTCAATGTGACTCATATGCCGCTTGACAGATTTCGAAAAATATAGCATTACGAACAGAAGCAACGCCGTCGAAACCGTCAAGACAAGAATATGGGAATAGACTGTCAACAGGAAGAAAAGCAGGAATCCGAAAGCAATCATGACTCGCACAAGGCGCATGGCGATGACTGGCATATTTGAGTTGACACTGCGTTGCAACTTTTCCCGTTCCCAGCGCTTCGTTCCGGGATAACAAAGAGCCAACAAGAATGGAGCCATAAACAACAAGGTGATGGCAGTAGAAACTATATTTCCCCAAAATGTTCCCAATCCATCAAGAAGAAACGGGAAAATCACTTTCCTTGACAAAAGAATCAGTGCAAGAAGAATAACTGAATAAAGAAGCACTCTCCAAATGTTGCGCTTCACTACCTGCTTCCATAAGGTCTTTATTTCCGACTCATTACGGGCTGCTCCTTGAGAATAGCGGTTAATAAGAGCCATTATCCTTGCCGGCATCTTGCGTTCTGCCCACCGGCTGAAAGGATCGGAGAGTTTTATAAAGTATGGGGTAAAAAAGGTTGTCACAACCGAGACAGACACAATAATCGGATACAAATTATTGTCTATGACGCCGAGCGACATACCCAAAGTGGCGATAATAAACGAGAATTCACCAATCTGCGTCAGCGAAAAACCAGACTCAATAGCGATACGCAGCGGTTGCCCGGTAAGCAGCATACCCAACGTTCCAAACAGAATCATGCCGACAATCACCACCAGCGACAATGCTAAAATAGGTATTGTATATTCCGAAATTATCTGCGGATCGACCATCATTCCTACCGACACGAAAAAGATTGCTCCGAAGAGATCTTTGACCGGCGCAACAACTTTGCCGATACGCTCCGCCTCGCTGGTCCCGGCAAGAATAGACCCCATTACAAAAGCACCCAAAGCTGTGGAAAAACCGGAATAAGAGGAAAATATGACCATCAGGAAACAAAGGCCAACAGCGAACACCAGCAGTAGTTCTCCGGTCAAAAACCGACGCTGCCGCTTAAGGAACGATGGTATGACGTAAACGCCGACCAAAAACCATAAAATAAGAAAAAACGACAATTTGCCGATGCTCCAAAGCATATCTTCACCGGATACGCTGTTGTTGATGGCAATTGACGAAAGCATCACCATCATAATCACCGCAAACAAGTCTTCCACAATCAATACTGCAAGCACCTGAGGCGCAAACCTTCGATGAGTCATTCCCAAGTCGGTCAATGCCTTTAAAATGATGGTTGTCGACGACATCGAAAGCATACCGCCAAGAAACAAACTGCTTATGTTTGAAAAGTCCATCAAACGTCCGGCCAGAAAACCGGTAGTCATCATTCCGATGACTATCACAAGCGCCGTTGTGGCAGCCGACCCTCCAACATGCAGCAATTTCTTGAAGCTGAATTCAAGCCCCAACGAAAAAAGCAGGAAAATGATTCCCAACTCAGCCCACACGTCGATACTTGCCTCTTCAACAACTGTAGGGAAGTAACCGAAATGCGGACCGACAAGAAAACCTGCAAGTATATATCCCAACACGACCGGCTGCTTCAATCGGCGAAAGAGCACGGTCGTGATACCGGCAACTACCAGAATCAAGCCCAAGTCGGAAATCAATCCCGTCTCTACAGCATGTCCGGCTTCTACCGATTCCGCCACCGGCTGACTCGCGGAAAGCAGGCAACCGTAATGGTGCAACATATTAGTCTGACATAAATCCATCATACCCTGAAATCACTATCTAACATTACTGATTTGACATGAGCCAACTGCCTTACAGCCTTAAAAAGACTCTCCAAATCAGTGTTGGCTTTCATTTGCACAACAAGATTAAGAACAGTCGAAGATGAATCAAAATCCTGACGCATAAACACATCGACCACACGCACATTAAATCCGCCAAGTGTCCGACGAACCTGCTGGAGGTCTACCTCAAGACTATGAAATTCCAAACGGATAGTTTTGCTTTTCCATCCGATATTGACATGCTGCTCGTAGCCGGCAAAATAGACCAACACCACAAGCATCAACCCCGTTGCAATCATTCCGGCCGCATAGAGCCCTGCACCGACAGCCATTCCAATCATCGCCACAAGCCAAATGCCCGCAGCCGTAGTAAGCCCCTTAATCGAGCCTTTCATCTGGATTATCGTTCCGGCACCGAGAAATCCGATTCCGGTTATGACCTGAGCTGCAATTCGCCCGGGATCGCCGTTTTTCAAACCTAAGTATTCTTGGGGAATATAGATGGAAAGAATCATTGCCAAAGTCGCGCCAACGGAAATCAGTGCAAACGTACCGACCCCGGCATTCTGCCCTTTACTCTTGCGCTCAAACCCGATGACGCTGCCTAAAAGCGCACTCAAGACAAGCTTAACCACAGAGTTAAACAAATTGACGTCTGAAGTGTCAATCAGCCGACAGTACATTTCAGACAGTTCTGAAATCGACAACAGTTCCATATCAATGCAAATTTACGATTTTTTTACCAACTGCAAACAATCACGCCACCCAAAAAACAAAGGATTCAAACAAATTTAAAACATTTTCTCCGGATTGCCCCCGTGCTGTTTCCCCCCAAGAGATAAAATATTTTTTATTTTTGCAGGTTCCCTCCATTTACACTATATTTGCGACATATTTTTCGGCTTCGAAAAGTCATCAATTCAAACGACAGAAAGATTAAAAGATTATGAATCAAGAAGACAATAAAAAGGAAATGAAAAGAGCTCAACGCCTTGTCAAAATTGGCGGACTCCTCGTTGTGCTCGCACTGGTCGGACTGCTTGCACTGAGCCTTGCTTCTTGTGGCAGTTCGGATAAAGAAAAAATGCAGCAGCAACTCGATTCACTGAAACTTGCCAATGAAAAGCTGCAACTGACGGGTGAATATGAATCGCTTAACCAAGAGTTTCTGCAGTATGAAAACCAAGCGCAATATCTCCAGAACGACTCGCTCCTTGAGCAATACTCTCAAGCGAAAGACAAGGTCGAAAAGCTCCTTGCTGAACTTAAAATGGTAAAAACCACCAATCGCAAGCGCATCTCCGAACTGCAAAACGAAATATCGACGCTTAAGGGACTTCTGCGTCACTACGTTGCTGTCATCGACTCGCTCGGCAAAGAAAATTCAGAATTGCGGGACATCAACGAAAAGCTGCAGTCTCAAAGGGCAAACTTGAGAAACGAATCAGCAAAGCGCGCCAGCTCATCGTGTCATTTACCATCCCGCAAAACAACTCTACTCCGGTTGGTGAAAAGACGTTCTATGTACGCATCGTCAGTCCGGAAGGCACTGTCCTCGGAGGTAACCGAAGTTTTCCGTTCGAAGGCGGAAATGTTCCCTACTCAGAGAAGAAAGTCCTCGAATATGACCAGAAAGAACATTCTCTCACCGTCTATCACAACGTGAACACCGCCCTTTCGAAAGGCGACTATCTGGTGGAAGTGTTCGTCGACAACTATCGCTTGGCATCCAAACATTTCCAGATTGAAAAATAAGGAATTTACAGATTTGACAATACTAACCGGCGGGGCGGATTCCAGGAATTCCACCCCGCCGGTTTTCTAACGCAAAACCTCATCTGGACGCTCTGTTATTCTCTGGACAGCACACCACGAACAAGACCGAACCTACAGAAAAGAATCCGGGAGAGTATGCAGGCCACTGCAAAAGACCCCGAATTAACGCCCTTAGGTTCCTTCATTCCTGCTCACCTGCTACAATATCCATTTCACAAAAATGAAGCAGGAGCCATGCCTTCACACGACTCCCGCCTCTTTTCACAAGCAAAACTTGCCTTATTTCAGTTTGAGTTTTTTCAAGCTCTTGTCAGCGTCGGTAGCTGGGAAAAGGCTGATGGCGAAGCCTCCTCCTCGCGCCATGAAAATCTTCACTGCATCCTTTGAGGTGACAATGCCCCGCGTGATGACATACTTCTCAGGGTTTGTCGCATAATCGGCATCCTTGGCGTCAGCATATACCGTAGCTACATATTTGCGATTCTTGTCAAGGAATGAGAAGTCGAGCGGCATCGTACGGCTGTCGCCGTTTGTCACACCTCCGACAAACCAGTTCTCAGCGCCTTTTTCCTTGCGGGCAGCAACGAT
>USOC01000027.1 GCA_900556245.1 uncultured Prevotellaceae bacterium | reverse complement strand
ATGTACGTCGGCAACGCGGCAGGCTGCTCGTCCGCCATCAGCGGCGGCGCTCCGATTCTGCCGTACTGCCGCGAATGCAAGGGTCACGGCCCGGCGTGGGAGCACTCGCTGTTTGAGGACAACGCAGAGTTCGCGTTCGGCTTCTACCACGCACAGGACGCTATCCGCAAGGAGCTGCTCATCCGCATCGAGGCGCTGAAGAACGCAGGCGTTGCGGCTGAGGAAGCAGCAGCGTACCTCGCAGACTGGAACGACCGCGAGAAGTCGCGCGAGGTTTCGGACAAGCTGATTGCGGCTCTCGAAGCAGCGGAGCAGACCGACGAGGTCAAGTACATCCTCGACAACCGCGAATTCCTCGCGAAGAAGTCGGTCTGGGCAGTCGGCGGCGACGGCTGGGCCTACGACATCGGCTTCGGCGGCATCGACCACGTTATGGCGCAGAATCAGGACGTCAACCTGCTCGTCCTCGACACCGAGGTCTACTCCAACACCGGCGGCCAGTCCTCCAAGGCAACCCCGACTTCCGCTACCGCAAAGTTCGCGGCATCCGGTAAAAAGGTCGCAAAGAAGGATCTCGGCGCGATCCTGATGCAGTACGGGTACGTTTACGTTGCACAGGTCGCGATGGGCGCAGACCAGGCGCAGACCCTCAAGGCGCTGCGCGAGGCCGAGTCCTACGACGGCCCGTCCATCGTCATCTGCTACTGCCCGTGCCTTGAGCAGCATATCAAGGCCGGCATGGGCACTTCTCAGGACGAGATGAAGAAGGCAGTCGAGTGCGGCTACTGGCATCTGTACCGCTACGACCCGCGCCGCATCGCGGAGGGCAAGAACCCGTTCCAGCTCGACTCCAAGGAGCCGGACACCGACAAGGTCATGGACTTCCTGATGGGCGAGAACCGCTTCGCCTCCCTCAAGAACAACTTCCCGGACAAGGCTGAGATATACCGGCAGAAGATTCTCGCGGATTTCAAGGATTCAAAATACGGCCTGGCATTGGCCAACCCGAACTACATCGAAAACCTCCGGAATATGGAACGTGAACAGGAGGAAATGTATGAAAAGACCTATGCCGACTATCTGGCAAACCGCAACGATGAGGTTCACAAAGGATACGAAGAAATGATGCGACGCTATCCGCTCTCCAAGATTATGCCCAAATTCATGCTCCTGCATGCTATGGCATTCCTCCCGGAGAAAAAATACGACAAGTTCCAAGAAACCCTGAAAGAAATGCTCATACGCTATCCGGAGACAGATATGACTCCTCTCGTTTCGTCAATCCTGAAAGACATGGCTAAAGGAAGAAAAATCAACTCTTCCTCCGGAAATGTCCGAGGTATGCTCTGGGCCACTCGCCTGTCGAACGACTCCGTTCAGGGAAACTCCATTGGAGAATACACTCCGTTCGACCCGTCGAAAAACGGACCGCACGTATGCCTGCTGTCCTTCCCTGTCGACAGTGTATCCTCCAACCGCTTGCTCTTCGAAGTGGCTCGGCACAACTTCTCGACTTACTCCGTCCGCGACTTCGACATCGACCGAATGACTTTCGGACAACTGGGCATCATCATCATCAAAGGATTCTCCGACTATGCCGACCTCGAAGAATACAGCAAAAAAATCTTTGCCGACAAGCAAGTCAACATTCCCCGGCAAGTGCGCCCGATATTCATCAGCCAGAAAAACTTCGACCTGCTGCTCAAAGAAGGACGCTCGTTCAGCGACTATTTCATCTTCCTTGAAGAGCAGGCGGCTGAAGCTGTCGAGCAAAAAATTTCCGACACCGAAGAAGAACTGATGGAATAGGCCTTGAGTTCCTTTGCGTATTTCTTCCTGTTTTTCTACTTTTTCAAGTCAATTTATCTCATGCCCAAATCAATTTTTTAGACAGATGGGCAAGGTTGTTCCGCCGATTTTCAGTAAGTTTGTAGGAGATACGACGACAATCTGAAATCGGCGAGTCAACTTTTCCGCCTCCCTCGTCGTTATCTCTGATACTAACGACATTTGACAATTATGGAAATCAACGGTAAAATTCTTTGGGCCGACGACGAAATCGACTTGCTCAAACCCCACATACTGTTTCTCAAGAAAAAAGGCTACGACGTGACAACGGTCAACAACGGAGCAGACGCCCTCGACAAAGTGGGCGAAGAACCGTTCGACCTGATTATTCTCGACGAAAACATGCCCGGCATCAGCGGCCTTGAAACGCTTTCCAGAATCAAGCAGATACAGCCGGACGTCCCGGTCATCATGATTACCAAAAGCGAAGAGGAAAACATCATGAACCAAGCGATTGGAAACAAAATAGCCGACTATCTGATTAAGCCGGTCAACCCCAACCAGATTCTGATGTCTCTGAAAAAAAATCTGCATTCCGGAGCGCTCGTTTCTCAAAAGGCCACATCCGACTATCAGCAGGAATTTCGCTCAATAGCAGACCTTACCAACAACTCCTCGAATATCGAAGACTGGTATGAACTCTATCGCAAGCTCGTATTTTGGGAAATGGAACTGTCCCGGACGGAGACAAACATGGACGAACTCCTGCTCATGCAGAAAAACGAAGCAAATTCCGCTTTCTGCAAATTCGTCAAACGAAACTACGAATCCTGGCTCAACTCCGACAACCACCCACTGATGAGTCACGAAATTTTCAAGAAGAAAGTATTTCCGATTCTCGACAAAGGCGAAAAGGTTTTCTTCATTCTCATCGACAACTTCCGACTCGACCAATGGCGCATCATAAAGCCTATTCTCGCCGAATATTTCAACATCGACGAAGACATCTACACTTCGATTCTTCCTACGGCCACGCAATACGCCCGAAATGCCATTTTTTCCGGACTCATGCCAATTCAAATTGAAAAAATGTTCCCCGAACTTTGGGTCGACGAAGATTCTGAAGAAGGCAAGAACCTGAATGAGTCACCCCTGATACAGACGCAAATCGACCGCTTCCGGAAAAAGTATAAATTCTCTTACAATAAAATCTACGAAACGTCCTTTGGCGAAAAACTCCTGCAAAACTTCAAGAACTTTGAAAACTATGACCTAAATGTCATCGTGTTCAACTTCATCGACATGCTGTCGCACGCTCGTACGGAGTCGAAAATGATTCGGGAACTGGCATCCAACAATGCAGCATACAGATCGCTCACGGAATCTTGGTTTCGCCACTCCTCGGCAAGCGAACTGCTGAAACGCATCGCCGAAAGCGGCGCTCACGTCGTCCTCACTACCGACCACGGTACAATCCGGGTCGACAACCCGATTAAAGTGGTCGGTGACAAAAACACCAACACAAATCTCCGATACAAACTCGGAAAAAACCTGAACTACAACGAACGCCAAGTCTACGAAATCAAGCAGCCCGCAAAATACGGACTGCCCACTCCCAACATTTCAACTTCCTACATTTTTGCCACCAACCGCGACTTCTTCGCATACCCGAACAACTTCAACCACTACGTTCAATACTACAAAGAAACATTCCAGCATGGAGGCATCTCCATGGAAGAGATGCTGATACCCATCATATCCATGCAACCCAAATAGCGATAACACGGGAATGAAACTTTAATTCTAATTTCTTGCGAGTTAACCATAATTGAAGTAACTTTGCGGCGAATAAGGAAATTTTTCAGTAACTATTCATTTTATATCATACAACTATGGTAAATTACAAAGATCTGGGTCTTGTGAACACTCGCGAAATGTTCGCCAAGGCTATCAAAGGAGGTTATGCTATCCCCGCATTCAACTTCAACAACATGGAGCAGCTTCAGGCTATCATCCAAGCTGCCGCTGAAACAAAATCTCCGGTAATCCTTCAAGTTTCAAAAGGTGCGCGCAACTACGCAAACCAGACACTCCTTCGCTACATGGCTGAAGGTGCAGTTGAATACGCTAAGGAACTCGGTTGGGAAAAACCCCAAATCGTCCTCCACCTCGACCACGGTGACAGCTTCGAAACTTGCAAGTCTTGCGTTGACTTCGGATTCTCTTCTGTCATGATCGACGGTTCCCACCTACCCTACGAAGAAAATGTTGCATTGACCAAGAAAGTCGTTGAATACGCTCACCAGTTCGACGTTACCGTTGAAGGAGAACTCGGTGTTTTGGCCGGCGTAGAAGACGAAGTTTCTTCTGACCACCACACTTATACAGACCCCGAAGAAGTCGTTGACTTCGCCACTCGCACAGGCTGTGACTCTTTGGCTATCTCAATCCGAACATCTCACGGTGCATACAAGTTTACTCCCCAACAGAGCACAATCGACCCGGAAACAGGTCGTATGGTTCCGCCTCCATTGGCTTTCGACGTTCTGAAGGCTGTTGAGGAAAAATTGCCGGGATTCCCAATCGTTCTTCACGGTTCGTCTTCTGTTCCTCAAGAGGAAGTTGAGACAATCAACAAATACGGTGGTGCCCTTAAGGCTGCAATCGGTATTCCGGAAGAATGGCTGCGCGAATCTGCGAAGTCTGCCGTATGCAAAATCAACATCGACTCTGACTCTCGTCTGGCCATGACCGCTGCTGTTCGCAAAGTATTTGCTGAATCTCCCGCAGAATTCGACCCGCGCAAATAACTCGGACCGGCTCGCGAAAATATGAAGAAACTCTACGAGCACAAAATCAAGTACGTGCTTGGCAGCGAAGGAAAAGCAGAATAATCTGAACTTTGTGATATAAAAAAAGGATTGCATATTGCAATCCTTTTTTTATACATATACTTAGGATTCGCTGAAAATAAATAATGAGGACTCCTTTTTTTCTCATATAAAAACGGCAAAACTCAAAAAATGCTTAAATTTGCACTGTGAATAAACCGCTTTTTAGACTGTATTGAAATCAATGCGAATCTTCTCAAAAGTAGAGAAAGAGATTCCATAGGGAAATTAAGATGATGCATTCTACAAAGGGAGACAGGATTTTTCCGGCAGAAAATTGCAGAAACAATTAAAATATGCCCAATCTGGAGAAAGTTGAAATTTTATAAAATGAGAATCATCAATATCAAATTTAGAAAATGAAACATTTTTTATTACTACTTGTTGCCTTGGCCAACTTTTATCCCCTTGTCGCGATCAATAAAAGTTCCGAAGTCATTACCAATCCTTCTGGAGTTCGCAAAACCTACAGTCAGGCTTGCCGCAATGCAACTGACAACAGCGGCCAACTGTGGTGGACATATGCGAAAAGAAACGAAATCGTTTGGGGAGAAGGAAACACCGAAGTCTATTTTCGCAATCCGCTTAACTTGATAGATATTCCACACGACTTTTACATCAAAGGCCACACCGTAGGCAACCAAGTGATAATCGCGTTACCCCAGCTCATATCAACAAGTGGGGAAACAGATAAATATATTTGGATTATGCGCTATGACAGCACATCGAAAACTTATGTAAAAGACACGGAAAAATCATCAGTGACATTCGACATCGATTCCGACGGCACTCTTAGGCTCGCCGATCAATCTGAACTATTGGCTCTCGGCGATAAAAACGGAAACTGGTTGAAACCGAATTCCATACCGGAACTTCGAACCCCGACGGTAATATCGTCCGTAACTTACAGCCCGGTCAATACCAATCCTATACTGCCGCCTGCTGATGCGAAAATAGAAAGTTGGTGGATGACATCCCTGATGAAAGAAGGACTCTCCCATGACACAAGCGTTAATGTGGCAATCACCGACGACAGCTTCTACATACAGGGAGTTTCCGTTCAACATCCCAATGCATGGATTAAAGGAGCTATTCTCCACAACAGCAACTCTTTTCAAGTCTCGTTTGCACAGTCTCAGTATGTTGGTTGGGATGAAAACAGCAATGAGTTAAGCTTCTTCTACGGATATACATATACGCCTGCTATCGACGAATTGACGGGAAGACGCATACAAGAAGACATCAAACTTTGGGAAACAAAAACCCCCATTGTCCTTGACTACAACCCGCAAGCCAAGACCCTCTCGGCACACGAAGGTGAAGGCTTCACAATCAACAACGGAATTGGCATCACGAATATGTGGGAATCCTTTGGCTACATGACATTCTCCCGAAGCGGAAAAGTATTTGTGGCAAAAGTACCGTGGACAACCACTGAAATAGACATGACGTTCAAGGTTGTCGATGAAGACGAAAAGAAATGTCAGGTTGGGAACGGACACATTCCTGTTTCGCCCGAGGACCTGGAAGGGCAAGCAATCTACGACTTCTATTCGGGAGAGATAGCTGTGCCGGAAACAGTAAACGGATATCAGGTCGTGCGTGTCGGATATGGCGCATTTGAGGAAATGCCCAAACTGACGAACGTCGTCCTTCCTGACGCAGTCACACAAATCGACAGAAACGCCTTTCGCAAAACAACAGCCATGACCTCTTTTTCATTTCCCCCGAGCTTGCGTAAAATCGAGGACTACGCATTCCTTTCAAGTGGTATAACCGCCATTGAGATAGCTTCTGTCAAAGAACTTGGCATAAGCGTATTCTCACGATGCCATAATCTCTCTGAAATAGTATGGCCCGGTCATCTTGCAACAATCCCGGAATCGACATTTGAAGAATGCAATAATCTGAAAAAAGTCATTGTGACAGACGGAGTACACACGATTGACAAATTGGCCTTTGCCTTCTGCAACAGTCTGAAGGAAATCGACATAGCCCATGTAAATACACTAAAAACAATCGGACAGTTTGCATTCAAGAACACAGCCGTAGAAACATTGACAATCCCCGCCAATGTCGAACAGATTGGTAAAAGCGCATTTTCTGGAATGCAGAAAGTGAAATCAATAACAGTTCTCAGCGACACCCCCGCTGCAGTGGAAGCCGAACCGGAAGGTTCTCTGAGCTTTGACATCAACAAAGAGTGTATCCTTTATGTCCCGAAAGGCAGTCTAAACGCCTATGCCACCGCTGACGGATGGAAAGAGTTTTTGCAACTGGGAGGAATCAAGGAAGTCGAGTTTTCCGGAATCAGCTCGCTGGAAGCAGATTCAAAGCAGAAAAAGGACACTGGATGGTACACTATCGACGGAAAACAACTGACAGGACGTCCGAACCAACCGGGAATATATATCTACGGACATAAAAAAATCATTGTAACCGACTAACAAATACTCTTTGAAAATATGATATATGAAAAACTGGCACCAACGCTTTCACTATCGCATCAACTGTCGGGACAAACGCTATTGCTCAGCAAAATGACTACAGCAAGGCAGACGTGTCATATTTTCGCACATAAGCCGACCTCACAGCTCTGACAGATATCGATTTTAGGCAGAATGGCGTCAGCGGGGACTTCTCGCACGGATTCTCCTTAGCAAGAAATTCTCTCCACAGCTCAAAGTTGAACGACGTTTGCCCGCTTATTTTCTGCCAATCGAAAAAAGGAATCAAAAGAAGACTGTGTCGCAAAATCACATCTGCGACACAGTCTTCTTTTATGTTCCTCCCAGATGACACAGAAACTTTTGCTGAACATATGCAAACTTTTCATCCGTCATTAAGACCCGGCAAATTGAAAGACTGACAATTTCTCCATAAGCCAACCAAACAATACCATAATTTTATATTTATACAGCACATAAACATATTTTCACTTTTTCTTCTGTTTCTATCCATTATTTTTAATATTTTACACTAAATTCAGTTTTGTAAAGATACGCCTGTTTTGTATCTTTGCAGTCCCGAAAAATACTGTAAGGATTTGATTGTTTTAGGGATTGTTTTCTGTTAGATTTTTTTATTGAAACCACGTAATATAAACACTTTTATGACTTTAAGAACAAACACGAAGCTACACAAAAGACTGTCATTTTTGTTGTTGTTTTGTTCCGTTCTCTTTGCCACAAACACCTGGGCACAGATTACCGGAGGGAAAGTATACAACTTCGAGAATGTTGGGAAAAGAGGAAAAGCTCTGAGCAGTAACAACAACTGCACACTTGGACCTGCAGGCATCAACCGATCCAACTTCCACCAGCTCTGGCTGGCAGTTGAAGGAGAAGGAGAAAACAAGGGACAATTCACCCTCCGAAATCTGGGTAACGGACTATACCTCAACAACCCTGAGGAATACGCTGCAAACTGGAACCTAATTCCAACCATTGCTTTAGACCGGCCATCCTACAACTACTGGGTAAAAAAAGAGGGTACAGACGACATCTTTTACTTCAGCGATGTGAATGGACCAAGCGACAAGGCTATGCAGCTGACTAACGACAAATTGATTTGCGGACGGTCGGACAGCAATGATTCCCAATGGAAAATCATCGAAGTCCAGATGACCCGGCAACAAATCGAAGAACAGCTGAAAAAAGTGGCAAACTTTGAGAAAGACCGCACCGAATACTATCGAGCTCTAATTTACGAAAAGTCGCTTTATAAAGTCTTTGCCGACAAAGCCTGCACAGAACTCACTCCGGAATTCCGGGATATGACGGACATTGATCTGGAAAACAGCCAGGAATACAAAAAACTCCCGAAGGTGCTGCGCAGCATGATTAAGAAAATCCGCGGAAACGACTGGACAGAAAAAAATGCCGACCTGGCTAAACCTGATTGGGATAACGAAAATGCACGCAAGTTCCGCGTTCAGATGATTGAGCCATACAGCGACCCGCATCAGGCTGGACTCGCTTTGCGCATACAGCCTCACTCTGTCCTGAACAACCCGACTGGCATTTACGCCAGCAAAGGCGACACGCTGTACGTCATGCTCGAAGGAAGAATCGAGCCGGGGTCCGAAGTGTATTTCAGCTCTTACCAAGGCTTAAACCGACCCGAAAACAACGCACAGCGAGGAACCAAGCTGAAAGAAGGACTCAACATCATAACCTACCAGCGCGACTCCACCTGCACTTTTGTTTGCTACAACGTGGAAACGTTTAAAAACAACAAAAAGACAGAAAGAAGACTTTCCCAATACAAAGACCTGAAAATACACATCGAAGGAGGAAGCATCAACGGCTTTTACAACCACATGGGTGACGACCTCTTCCCTGCGGATAAAAACGAAAACTGGGAATACTACGAGAAACGGGCGAATATGCCGTTCATCACAATCCTCGGCAAATACCAGATTCTACAGCTATATAAGGACAGAATGGTCTCAAACGACGGCAAATCGTATCCGGGTCTGTCGGAAATACTCAACGATAAAGTGAAAATTGAAGATGTCATACAAGCCTGGGATCAGCTGATGTTCAGTCAGCGCCTGACTTTGGGCGTCCTCAGCGAAGCTGAAATAGAAGAAGCAAGAGAAAAATAT
>USOC01000026.1 GCA_900556245.1 uncultured Prevotellaceae bacterium | reverse complement strand
GGCCTGCCTCATAATCGCCTTCCGATTTGATTCGTTGCACTTCTGCAAGAAGTTGGCCAAACAAACCTCTCAACTTTTCATAATCGTTGATTTTAAGATACGTCTTGCCATCCCTTTTCACAAACTCAATGACATTGTCGGCCTTTCCATGCTCATAGGCCCAGGATGAGATCAACTGACGGTTACGCATATGCGACTCTTCAATATCCTTGCCATATTCGATACGCATCAATTGCGTCATCATTCCATTAAGGATATATTTATAGTATTCAGCCTTATAAGCATCTTTATTGTCGAGCAGCCCGAGTTCGAGCAACTTCGGATCTGCCAAATAATAAAGAGCAAACAAGTCGGCACGGGTCTCTTCCAATGTAGAGCCATGCTCCTTCAACGCATCGTCATGCACTCCGGGCAGAAGCTTTCCAGAGCCGTGACCAAGACACTCATGCAGGTCTGTATGCAGGTTGTCGACAATGAAGAGATACTTGTCCATCAAGTCGCCGGTTTGTTTATCAATGACAAACTCTTCGTTAAATCCGTTGCCATGCGATGCTTGGTCATACGCTTCCGTAATGTTCTCCAGTGTGACCGACTTCGATCCATGAGATGCGCGAATCCAGTTTGCATTCGGAAGATTGATGCCGATAGGCGTTGCCGGATAGGCGTCACCGGCCAGAATTGCAGCAGTAATAACCTTTGCTGTGACGCCTTTCACTTTATCCTTCTTAAAGCGGGAATCAACTGGAGAGTTATTTTCAAACCATTGCGCATTGCCGCTGATAATTTCCGTACGATGAGAGGCCTTCACATTTTTGAAATTGACAATCGACTCCCATGCGCCCTTATAACCAAGAGGATCTCCATAGCTTTCTATAAAGCCGTTAATGAAATCGACAGAGCTGACCACATCCTCCACCCACAAAATAGAGTATTCGTCGAAAGTCTTTAGATTCCCGTCAGTATAATATTGAATCAATTTGGCAATATGCCCGCGTTGCTGCTCGCTTTCCGAATATTTTTCTGCCATCTTCAAATTTTCTACAATCTTTTCGATGGCTGCCGAATAACGGCCTCCGATCTTGTAGACTTCTTCATAGAGCTCGCCGTCTTTCTTCACAAGACGCGAATTCAATCCATAAGAAATCGGTTCAGACGAGTTGTCTTTGGCTTTCATATCGGCATAGAAGCGCTCCACCTCAGCCTGAGTGACGCCTTCATAATAGTTGTTGGCGGAAGTCAAAATCAAATCTTGACCAGCCGCTTGATTCACACGCTTCGCCTTATAAGTCGGATCGAAAATCAAGGCCTCTATTTCCCGCAAGAACGAGCGGACAGTCTGACCATTCTGCAAAGGCAGTGCTCCGCCCGGAAGTTTGGCCACCTCTGCCTTGAAAAACTCTTTGCTGAATTGTGGAACAAACTTATCTGTCGAATAATGATGATAGATACCATTGGCAAACCACACTTGCTTCAGATATTGAACGAAAGCCATGTAGTCTGCATTCGCCTTGTCGCCACTGTAATTCTTATAAATAGCCTCAAGCGTTGTTCTGATAGCCAAATTATATTTTCCGTTCTGATCCGTAAGGATGTCACGACCGTAGAGTGCAGCTTCTGTCAGATAGTATATCTGCTTTTTCTGCGAAGGTGTCAACTTGTCGAAGTCTGTCACTTGGTAACGCAATACTTCAATATCTGCAAATCTGTCCACTTTGTAATTAAATTCTGCCGATGCATTCGCCAAAGGTGAGCTGCCGATGAATGCAGCCAAAAGCGCTGATGCGAAAACTGATTTTTTCATATTCGTAATGGTTTATGTCTATTCTACATAAAGAACCAACCCCTTCAGATACTCTCCTTCCGGATGGTAGATATTAATTGGATGGTCGGACGGTTGGGTAAGCTGATGCAAAATGCGCACACGCCGTCCCGACAAGGCCGCCGCGCTGAAAACAGCAAGACGGAACTGTTCTTTCGATACCGCTTGCGAGCAGGAGAAAGTAAACAGGATGCCTCCCGGACGTATCTTCTCAAACGCTTTTGCATTAATCTTGCGATAGCCTATCAGCGCATTTTTCAACGCGCTCTTGTGCTTGGCAAACGCCGGAGGATCGAGCACAATCAAGTCATAGCGACCGTCAATTCCATTGAGAAATTTAAATGCATCCTCTACAAACGCCTGATGACGCGCATCGCTGGGGAAATTCAATTCCACATTGCTGTTTGTCAAATTGATGGCCTTCTCCGAGCTGTCAACGGAATGAACTGCCTTTGCTCCTCCACGCAGGGCATAAAAGGAGAACCCACCGGTATAGCAGAACATATTAAGCACCGTTCTGCCCTTTGCATAACGCTCAAGTAAAGAGCGGTTGTCTCGCTGGTCGACAAAGAACCCTGTCTTTTGTCCTTTCAGCCAATCGACATAGAACTTCAGACCGTTTTCCATTGCGATATTCGTGTCAAACTTTCCGACAATATAGTCGTTCTGCGGGTCGAGCTGAGCTTTATAGGGCAATGTGGTTTCCGACTTGTAATAAACATTCTTCACCAGGCCGTCTCCCACCTCAAGCAACGCTTGCGCAATAATGTCGCGCGCAAAGTGCATCCCCGGAGAATGAGCCTGTACAACCGCCGTCCGGTCGTAGATATCCACCACCAAACCAGGCAAAAAGTCCCCCTCTCCATGCACAAGGCGAAAAGCATTGTTGTCCGGTCGAATCAAGCCGAGAGCCTGACGCATCTCATACGCGCGATGCAATCGCTCTGCAAAAAAATCCTTACCGATTTCCCGCTCTGCAAAATCGAGGATTCGCACGGCAATGCTGCCTATCTGAAAATGTCCGACAGCGATAAAATCGCCAGTGAACGTATAGACGCTAACCAAGTCGCCTTCTTCAATCGATTCGTCCATCCGGGCGATTGCCCCGGAAAAAATCCACGGGTGGAAGCGTTTCAACGATTCTTCTTTTCCACGCTTTAAGATGATTTTTTTATATGTGCCCATCTTTCGCCATTATTTGCATAGAACAGCAACAGGAAGAGCAGTCCCAAACCTATCATCGTGGAATACTCCATCACTTTCTGGCTGGGCTGGCGACCGGTAATCATCTCATAAAGCACAAACATGACGTGCCCGCCATCGAGTGCAGGAATCGGAAGGATGTTCATGAAGGCCAATGCGACGGAAATGAATGCCGTGATGAACCAGAAATGATACCAGCTCCATTCCGAAGGAAACATATCGCCAATCGCTCCAAATCCGCCAAGGCTTTGCGCTCCTTCTTTCGTGAAGATATACTTCATTTGACTGACATAGGAAGTCAATTTGTCAACGCCGATCTCAATGCCACGAGGAATGGATTGGAAAAGATTATGCTCTGTGGTCTGAGTACGGAAAATTTCGTCAATTGGAGTAAGCTGAATACCAATCTTACCAGACTCTGAGGTATGCAAATTCACCGTTTGCTCCTTTCCGCCACGCACAAAAGTAATGGCGATGTCCTTATTCGGCTTTTTGGCAAGCACCTCGCTGAAGACATCCCATGTTTCCGTACGCTCTCCGTCGATAGCCACAATGCGGTCGCCGGCTTTCATTCCTGCGTCAATGGCTGCTTGTCCTGCCACAACATCTTTCACGACAACCGGGAATCGATAGGTCATAAACACTCTGTCCTCGTGGTCTCGAAGTTCGTTGCTGACAGCAAGAAGAGCATTCTCCGGTATGTCGACGGTTGTCGGTACGCCCCCTCGCAACACTTCCACCTTGTCAGCCTCCAGCACTTGCTGTGTTGCAAGTCCGAAATCAGCGGCATCAAGAGTCTTCCCATCAGCGGAGATAAGGATGTCTCCGTCACGGAATCCCATATCATGTGCCGTTTCACTATAAAATTTCATACCGTATTCGGCATCATCAAACTGGATGTACTTGTCTCCCCAGGCATAAGCGATACCTGCATATATAATGATGGCCAACAGAAAGTTGAACACAACTCCTGCAACCATCACCAACAAACGCTGCCATGCCGGCTTCGCACGAAATTCCCAAGGTTGTACGGGCTGGGCCATCTGCTCTTTGTCCATCGACTCGTCAATCATGCCGGCAATCTTACAGTAGCCGCCAAGCGGAAGCCACCCGATGCCATACTCTGTATCTCGCCACGATGCTTTATTCTCCGTTCCCTGCTTTTTCTTAGGTTTATACTTGAACAAACTGAACCACGGATCAAAGAAAATATAGAATTTCTCCACTCGGATTCCGAACATCCGTGCAAAGATATAGTGTCCGAATTCATGTACGATCACAAGCAACCCGAAAGCTGCAATCAGCTGAGCCGCTTTGATTAAAAATGACGATTCCATTTCTGCCTGTTATAGATATTAATGTTTAATTAACGATGTCGCAATTGCCCTGATTTCCTGATTCGTTGAAACATAATCAGCATACGTTGGAGTTGCTACATACGTATTGCGTGCCAATGCTTCTCCTACGACCTCCGGCAACTGCATAAAACTTATTTCTTCTCTCAAAAATGCCGCTACGGCAATCTCATTGGCCGCATTTAGCGCACAAGGCACGTTGCCTCCCGCCTTAATGGCATCAAATGCCATCTGCAACAAGGGAAATTTGTGCATATCAGGAGACTCGAACGTAAGTGTCGAATAGTCTGACACCCGCATCTTCCGACATGCTGATTCCAATCTCTCCGGATAGTTGAGTGCATAGCGAATCGGCAGATGCATATCCGGCAATCCCAATTGGGCTTTGACCGAACCATCCACATATTCAACCATGGAATGGATAATCGACTGCGGATGAACCACCACATCTATACGGTCGGAAGGAATACCGAAAAGCCAGTGCGCCTCAATCATTTCAAAGCCCTTGTTCATCATTGACGCAGAATCAATGGTCACCTTCGCTCCCATATCCCAGTTCGGATGCTTCAACGCATCCGCTTTCGTCACCGTGCGCAACTCTTCCATCGTCTTCGTCCGGAAGGGTCCGCCCGATGCTGTCAGAATCAGCTTCTCTACCGAGCTCCGCGACTCCCCTTCTAAGCATTGAAAAATTGCGGAATGTTCCGAATCAACGGGAATAAGCTCCGACTCGGAATTTCGCAAGAGATTCGTGATTAACCCCCCGGCTACAACCAGCGTTTCCTTGTTGGCCAATGCTATCTGCTTGCCTGCTTCTATGGCTCGAATAGTCGGTTCCAGCCCGCTATAACCCACCATCGCAGTAACGACACAGTCTATGTCCTCTGCCGTCACGGCATCCGCAATGGCAGCAGAGCCGCTTTCCACAATAATTCCGGTTCCGGACAAAGCTTCCTTCAGGCGTCCATAACACGACTCCTGGGCGATGACCACACGGCGCGGACGATACTTTAGTGCCTGCTCTACAAGCAAATCCACATTCCGGTTAGCCGTCAGCAAAGTTGGGTAAAGTCGATCCGAATATTCTGATATGACATCAAGTGTCTGGGTTCCTATCGATCCGGTACTGCCCAATATTGCGATATGTTTTTTCAATTTGTCCACTTTCGACATAAAATAAATACAAAATAAAATCCCGAACAAAAATACGGCTTCACCCACAATTTGCCCGGATATCTGCTTTCCAATCCAGCCAGACCAACAGAGTCCGACCCGACCCGTTCCTCCCATAAATAGAAGACCTGCCGCAACGCCACAAGGCTTCTTGCTATGCCACCGCAGAGGCTCCTCCTATTTTCAGCAAAGGTAACAAAAAGAAAAGAAGAGAAGAAGCAGATTTCCTGAAATTCTTCTAAATGTGGCTTCTACCTACTAATTTTTCAAAAATTTGGCTAAAATAGCAAAGAGCGGAAAAGCCTGCCAGCCATTCCGCTCCTCGCTTGTTTCTCTTGAAAAATGGACTACTTCACCATCTTGAGGACCTTTTTGTCGACTTCAACTTTATATTTCTTCTTCAGTTGTTCCACCCATTTTTCCTCAAGATAATTCTGATAGTCAGACACAACCTGTCCGCGGACGTCGCCCACTTCTTCCGGCTTGGCTATCAAGCGTCCGCCAACCACGAAATAGTCCTTAAACTTATCAGACGGCACCACTTTTTCTCCGCCGAACACTTCGGAGTCTACCATTTTGTTTTCTCCTTTGCCAACAAGCACGCGAGTCACCTTCACATCCTTTCCAAATGCTTTGCGAAGACCCGTCACAAGCGTATCTTGCGCCATTTCACCTATTTTAGCTTTTACAAGACTCGTAATCGAGTCTCCGGTTGTTTGGATAAGGATACCCTTGAATTTCGGAGAATCCCACCGATAGTTCTTGCGGTTCTTTTCAAAGAATGCATTCAAGCCCTCAGTATCTGCCGATGCTTTTTCCCAGACATTCCTGTTGCTCACTTCAAACAAAAGCATACCATCGCGATACTCATTGACCAAATTCCTGAATTCGGCATTTGTTTCTTTGAGCGTCTGCTTCTCTTGCTCTATCACCGTCTCTCTCACGATTTGATCAATTTTTGAATCAATCAATGAGTAAGCCACCTCGTCAGCCATACGGCCATGGTTACGGACACGATCGATTAGCAACGACAGCGGATAGCTCTTACCGGCAAGACTGAACAACTCTTCATCCGATCCGTCGTATTTGTCGATAAACGCCTGATTCAAACTGTCAGGTGTCGTCACTTCTGCTTTGAGGCGCTTCTCAAGCGCAACATTTCGCATCAGACGGTATTTTTCTTTCAGCTGTTCAACCTTACTGTCGTATGCCACATTGCCCCTCTCGTCACGAACAAGCAATCCGCGAATTTGGTCGCGCATCTCTGCATAAGGCGCCAACCCCTGTGATTCATATTTCTTGACTATATGCACACCGTATCGGGTAGCAAAAGGCTCAGAAATCGCTCCGTCTGCAAGTTCGAACGAAACCTCCTCGAACTCAGGCACCATCTCTCCCCTGCCAAAATATGGCAGGCGTCCTCCATTGCGTGCCGAACCCGGATCTTCCGACTGGCGTCGAGCCAATTCTTCAAAATCCGCACCACCTTTCAGCAAAGCATAGAGACTGTCGGCATAATGACGCACGGCTGCCTTCAGCTCCTCTGTAGCCCGCTGGGGATACAGCCTGAGAATATGAGCCACAAGCACCTTGCCCGAATCCGGACGACGGTCGAATGTTTTGACAATATGCCAGCCAAAATCCGTTGTGAACGGCTCGGATATTTGCCCTTCAGGTGTTTCAAAACAAGCTCTCTCGAATTGCACCGGGAAACGCCCAACCGCAACGTATCCCATGCTCCCCTTATTTCTCGAGACAGACTGATCAACGGAATACTTCAACGCCAAATCCTCAAAAGATTCTCCGGCTAGAATACAACTTCGGATACTGTCAAGTTTCTCTCTTTGCTTCTTGTTGTCTGTAAAACTGTTGCCAAGAGGCAGCATAATATGACTGGCCTTGACATTGTATTTCATCTGCTCGTAGAACGACTTCATCATCGCCTCTTCCGCCACAGTGTCACGCAGATAAGGATTTGCCAATTCATTCACATAGCCATTATATTCGCGCAGAAATGCTTTTGTCGTATCGATTCCCGCAGCTTCCGCATCCGCAACCTTCAGCTTGTAGGTCGTAAACATGTCCACATACTTGTCTATGGGCAATTGCGACACCTGCTGCTGGTTGTTTTTATGATACATATACTCAAACTCCGACAAAGTGACCGGCTTTCCGGCAACCTTCATCAGGACGGGATCCTTCTTGGACGCCGCATAGACAGACATACAGCCTGCCGCAACAAGAAGACCCACTACAAGTTTTGTCTTTTTCATTTCAATTAAAGATTACATAATAACACAGAGATATAACGTTTCCCTCTTGGAAAAATTATATCTCTGCGATAATTTAGATTTTTCTTAACATTTTCAGCTGCGGCTGTAGTTCGGAGCCTCGCTCGTAATTGTCACATCATGCGGGTGACTCTCCTGCACTCCGGCATTGGTAATACGCGTGAACTTGGCGTCATGCAACTTTTCGATACTAGCCGCCCCACAATAGCCCATTCCGGCTCTCAAGCCACCGACCAACTGATAAATGACTTCATAAAGCGTTCCCTTGTATGGCACCCGCGCAGCGATACCTTCGGGCACAAGTTTCTTGACATCACTTGTCCCGGCTTGGAAATAGCGATCCTTAGAACCGTTTTCCATCGCCTCAAGCGAGCCCATGCCACGGTAAGACTTAAACTTACGTCCGTTGAAGATAATCGTATCGCCCGGAGCTTCTTCCGTACCAGCTACCAAAGAGCCGATCATCACGCTATAGCCTCCCGCCGCCAAAGCCTTGACAACATCTCCGGAATAACGGAGACCGCCATCGGCAATCAAAGGCACGCCTGTACCTTCCAATGCCTTTGCCACATCATAGACAGCAGACAATTGGGGAACACCCACGCCTGCCACGACACGAGTCGTACAAATAGAACCCGGACCGATGCCCACCTTGACTGCGTCCGCTCCTGCCTCTACAAGCATCTTCGCGGCGGCTCCGGTAGCCACATTTCCCACCACAATATCTACCTGCGGAAAACGAGCCTTGGCTTCCCTGAGCTTTTCAATGACAAACTTCGAATGCCCATGAGCCGTATCAATGACAATCGCATCCGCACCGGCTTTCACCAACGCCTCCATGCGCTCCATTGTATCGACCGTCACACCGACACCGGCCGCCACGCGCAAACGCCCTTTTGCGTCTTTGCATGCCATAGGTTTGTCCTTTGCTTTTGTTATGTCTTTATAAGTAATCAAGCCAACCAATCGGTTATCCTTATCGACCACCGGCAGCTTCTCAATTTTATGCTCCTGCAAAATTTGGGCAGCAGTTTCCAAATCACTCGTCTGCGTAGTGGTCACCAAGTTCTCCTTAGTCATAACCTCATCAATGCGTTTCTGCAAATCACGCTCGAAACGCAAGTCTCGGTTTGTAACAATACCCACCAGATGGCAATCATCGTCAACTACCGGAATTCCGCCGATTTTATACTCCGCCATCAAGTCGAGTGCATTTTGCACCGTCGATCCGCGCTTGATTGTCACAGGATCATAAATCATACCGTTTTCAGCACGCTTTACGATAGCAACCTGGCGAGCCTGTTCCTCTATCGACATATTCTTATGAATTACGCCGATACCGCCCTCGCGAGCGATAGCAATAGCCATCTGCGACTCCGTCACAGTGTCCATCGCCGCCGTCACAAACGGGATTTTCAATTCGATGTTACGTGAAAACTTCGTCGAGAGTTCGACTGTCTTTGGGAGATCTTCTGA
>USOC01000025.1 GCA_900556245.1 uncultured Prevotellaceae bacterium | reverse complement strand
ATACATAGTTCTTAAACTGGCGGTTTGCATAGAGATCTTTCCAAAATGAGTAGCTTCCGCCCCAAGCACAGACATCGCCGGCGTGGAGGATGAGGTCGAATGGGGCGTGGTTGGCGCTTTCCAAGGTGTCGAGCATTGCCATGGCGGCGTCAACGCGTCGGGGAAGCGGCGTATAGGCATGGAAGTCGGATATGATGGCCGCAGTCCATTTCCCGGATGTCGGTGCTGTCTTGAAGTAGCGGATTTCGTCTGTCGAATCGTCGGTGAACCGGTACATGTATTCTGTATCGGGATCCAAATTGTCGAGCTGTGCCGTGTTGCGGACGAAACGGGCTTGTTCGTGCCAGTCTTCGTTATTCGGCAGTTTCGAGAAAAGACTGTCGTAGGCCGTGCAGAGCCGTCTTTCTGCATCAACCCGGCATGCTTCGCTCCAGTCTGTGTCTGTCCGGTGTGTAAACAGGCAGGCGGGTGTGTTCCCGTCCGGATCCGTGTGCCAGTTCAGCCGGATTGATCTGTCAGCCTGTTCGCCTGGGTTGGCGATGACGGTATATGGGGCCGTTTTGGGGTTTTCAGCTATCGTGTACAGGCAGAAAGCTGCGACGCATACGAATATTATGGAACGATTCATCTCTGGTTGAATTTTGAGTTTTGTTTGTTGGTCGAAAGTTAGCAATTTTTTCCAACAAAGCAGGCACTTTGGTCTTAAGTTCAATTGAGAAAAAGGAATTAATCTTTTTATTCTTATTTTTTGACAGGAGGGGTTGAAGTATTAAGAGACGTTTCCGCAGATAAAAAAATAATAAATGTGTTGGAAAAATATGTTTTATAACATAGTTTTTCAAAAAAGAATATATAACTTTGCCCATGAAAAAGGTCGGAAACGATTATAGAGAGAAGATTCGACCTTTCCAAAGCGTAAAAAAGATTGTTTGTAAAAAAAGTTTGTGTTTTTTCATTAGGTATTATTTTTTAAAGGATTGATTGTTATGGTAAAGGTTTTATTTAAGTTCGCCCGATGGTATTTTACCGAGACGGCAGAGGCATATAAATAGGCCTTCTAAATGTCAGAAAATTCAAAAGCGGTTGGAAGCGGAGTCCAAGTGGATTCCGCTTCTTTTTTGTCGTTATGGGCAATCGTTGGTTTTCAGGTACAATGCTCTGCTGGGGGAGCGGATTAGATGGCTGTCTGTCCGTTTTTTTTGCTGCCTAATGTAGATTGTGCCATGTCGGAGTTTTGAGAATGGTGGATAAGATGGGATGAAAGTATGATGTGAAAAAAAACAAAAAAATCACATCTGTTAACACTTTGATTTAAATCGCTTCGGTTCTCTGCTGTAGAACATATTTTATTAGCAGTGTTTAGAGGATTATTAATTTTTGTAGCAGAAAATTTGAAAATTATTTGGATTTATGAGTGAAAACTAATTTATTTGTGGCTGAAAAAGGTGCTCATTTTGCGTATTTTGTTAAAATGGTTGATTTTTAACCGGCGGTAGTTTGTGCTTATTTTTAATAAAATTATCCAAAATTCCACCAAGGCAAATCTTCCATTTCAGCGGATGGCAAAAGAGAAAAAAAGAGAGATTAACCAATTAACTACCTAAATATTTAATCGCTTATGAAGAAACAATGTGCATTGTTTGCAGCGCTTCTCCTTGCTTGCGGTAGTCCATTGACCGGCGGGTCAGACGGATTTACGGCAACGGCACAGAGCCAAAGCAGAGAAGTCTCCGGAATCGTTTACGGTTCCAACGGTGAGCCTCTGATAGGGGCTGTCATCACAGTTAAAGGAACATCGCGCGGTGTAGCCACAGATGTCGACGGAAAGTTTGTGCTGTCGGTTGCGCCGGGAAATGTGCTCCAGATTTCCTATGTGGGGGAAAAGACCCAGGAAATCAAAATCGGATCACAAAAGACCTTGGAAATCAAGATGCAGAGCAACGTAACCGACCTTGATGAAGTAGTGGTGACTGCTCTTGGCTTGAAGAAAGACAAAAAGTCGTTGGGTTACTCAATTGACGACATCGATGCTGAAGAATTGATGAAAAACAAGTCTAACAACCCGATTAACTCTTTGTCAGGAAAGATTGCCGGTGTGAACATCACCCAGACTTCCGGAGCGGCAGGTGCAGGTTCGCAGATTATTCTTCGTGGCGGTACGTCGCTTGAACGCGACAACCAGCCGTTGTTTGTAGTGGACGGAGTCATTTATGACAACTCGACATCCGTAGTCGGAAACTCGGCTTTCGACGGTATGACCTCCACTGCTTCCACCAACTCCAACCGTGTGATGGACATCAACCCTGAAGACATCGAGAACATGTCGGTGCTGAAAGGTCCGGCCGCAGCCGCACTCTACGGTTCGCGCGCATCAGCCGGTGTCGTAATCATCACGACCAAGAAAGGTAAGGAAGGACGTGCGGAAGTCAACTTCTCCACGAAATATACAACGACATGGGTGAAGGATCTTCCTGAAACGCAGAAGAAGTATCGTCGCGGTTTCATGAAGGACAACTATGATGATGCAGGCAATTACATCAACACTACGTTCGACGATTTCTCCTACAACTCTTGGGGAAGCCGCATTGAAGACGGAACACCGGTATATGACAATATCGGCGATTTCTTCGAACAGGGTGGCGCATGGGATACGAACTTGAGTGTATCCGGCGGTAACAAGACCGGAAACTTCTTCCTTTCCGGTTCGTTCTTCAGCCAAGACGGTATTATCCCGACTACCGGCTATAAGAAGACCACCTTCCGTTTCAACGGCGAACAGAAATTCAAAATGTTCACGTTTGGTGCAAACGTAGCCTATTCTCAGGCGCGCACAGACAAAACCCTTACTTCCGCAGGTCTCTACGGTTCGTCAGGTTCCGGTACGATGCAGGGAGTTTACCGTTGGTCTCCGACAGACGACATGACCCACTTCATGAATGAAGACGGAACACGTTACCGTATGTTCGGCGACCGTCTCGACGTAGTCGACGAGCGTGACAACCCATACTGGATTCTTCACAACAACAAGATGGAAGACAACACCGAACGTTTCACCGGTAACTTCTCCGTCCGCGCCGACATTACAGACTGGTGGTGGGTTTCCTATCGCATGGGTATTGACTCGTACACAACTGAAAATACCAACACCATCGGAGCAGGCGGCGTTTACAAGGAAGAATGGCAGAAAGGTATGTTGAGTGAAAACTCGCTTCGCTATCAATATCTGTCGACCAACTTCATGACTAACTTCAACAAGCAGTTCGGAGATTTCAATTTTAACCTGATGCTTGGTACGTCGACCGACGACACGAAGTCTGTCCGCAACTATCGTATGGCATGGAACTTCCAAGTTCCCGGATTCTATTCATTTGACAATGCGCTCGACAACAACCGCGACTTCTCCAATTCGAAGAGCCGCAAGCGTCTTGTCGGTGTATTCGGCGAGTTCCGTGCAGACTGGAAGAACACCGTATTCTTGACAGTCACAGGCCGTAACGACTGGTCGTCGACACTTCCGGTTGAAAACCGCTCGTACTTCTATCCGTCGGTCAGCGGTGCGTTTGTGTTCTCTCAATTGTTGAATGACCTTGGCGTAATCGACAACGATTCTCCATTCTCGTTCGGTAAGATTCGCGCGTCTTGGGCGAAAGTAGGTAAGGATACCAATCCGTATGTGACCAATACTTATTTGTGGCCGGTAGGAAACTTTATCGGTGGAGTGACCGGTGTCGGAAACAACTGGCAGCGCGGTAACCCATATTTGAAGCCGGAGATTACGAAGTCGACGGAAGTGGGTATCGACCTCCGATTCTTCAAGAACCGTTTGCGCGTAGACTACGCATACTATACAAACGACTCTTACAACCAGATTCTTACACCGCGTCTGTCGAACGCATCCGGTTATATTCTCTACTCGGTGAATGCCGGTGACGTTTACAACAAGGGTATGGAATTGAGCATCAGCGGTACGCCGATTCAGACGAAAGACTGGACATGGGAAACCGGTATCAATATGTCGGGTAACCGTGGTAAGGTCGGTAACCTGATTGACGGTGTTGACGTTCTTTATGTGACAGACGTACAGGTTGGCAACGTAAAGGCAGCTTCATTCAACGACGGTAACTTCATGGCTATTTCCGGTTCGGAGTGGGCACGCAACGAGCAGGGCAAGCTGATTCTTGACAAGAACGGTATGCCGACATCTGCTGGTAGCACACTTGAAATCGGTAACCGCGAACCGAAATTCCAAGGAGGCTGGAACAATACTGTTAGCTGGAAGGGCTTGACATTCAATATGCTGTGGGAGTTCCGCGTAGGTGGACACGTTTACAACGGAACACAGTATGCAATGACCGGAGCCGGTGTCAGCAAGCTGACTGAAAACCGTGAGCGTCTCGAAATCAACGGTGTGTTCAACACGGGAACAAAAGACAAACCGGTTTGGGAAGACAGAAACTATGTGTTTGAAGCAGGCAAGACTTACGATTTCAATGGTAAGAAGACCAGTGGCGACGTGATTATCAACAACTACTATTCTGATTACTATACCATCGAAAGCGCAAACTTCATGAAGGAAGTCAACTCTTTCCGTCTCCGTACAATTTCTCTTTCTTACGAATTGCCGAAGAAGTTGATGGTAACGACGAAAGTACTTCAACGTGCATCGATTACGGCAACAGCCAACTATCTTTGCGTATTCTCGAACTACGACGGCGACCCGGAAGTGGCGGCTGCCGGCTCGGGTGCTGTAGGCTCTTCTTCTGTAGGTATCGACTATTGCGGCGTTCCTTCGACTGCAAGCTTCTCATTTGGTGTTAATTTGACTTTCTAACAACCCAACTAACTATTGAAAACAATGAAAATCTTAAAATCATTCATAGTCGGCGGCGCTCTTGCCCTTTCGCTTACTGGATGTAACGATTGGCTTGACATCAACGTTGACCCGAACTCTCCGACCGCAGAAAGCGTGGAGTATCACATGCTTCTCCCGTGGTGTCAATTCTATATGAGCCACGATTACTTGAATACAGGTTCAAATGCCGCGATGTACACCGGTCATATCCTCCGTATGTCGAACGCCCGCGAAAAGGGCGCGGCTCTTTGGAATCTCGGTGTGTCAACCCGCAGGGCGAACACCTATCAATGGTTCTTCGTCGGTGTAGGTCCCAACTTGGACAATCTTTATCAGAAGGCAATGGCCGATCAGGCCTATCAATACGCAGGCGCCGCAAAGTTGCTCCGCGCATACGGCTTTATGCTGATGACCGATATTTTCGGCGAAATTCCTTACACAGAGGCTTTCGGAAGCGCTATCTCTCCTAAATTCGACACAGGCAAGACCATTTTTATCGGTGCTTTAGGAGAAATTGACGAAGCCATCGAATTGCTTCAGAAAGACCAGCCGGTAACAGCTACTCCGCTTTCTCAAGGCGACAGCTGGAATGGCGGTGACAAGGCCAAATGGCTGAAGTTCGCCTATCTGTTGAAGGCTCGTTGGCTGAACCACCTTTCAAAGAAAGAAGCCGGTTCGTATAAAGAGGGAAAATACGACGAACAGGAAATTCTCCGTTGTCTGGATCTTGCCATGCAGAGCAATGATGACAATACGGTAATCCGCCACACTGATACAAACGGCAATACGCACGACGTTCTCGGTTGGAACGAAACTGTAGACTACAACACGATGTTCTCTTGCGTGGGTATGAACTCGAACTTCTATGTGACGAAGACCTACTACGACAACCTGACCAACTTTATGGGACTTGGAGTGGAAGACCCGCGTGCCGACAGGTTTATCCCGTGGGCTCGTTCGCAGAAATCCGCTTCGACGCCCGCCGACGTCAAATGGTCGGATGACGGGAAGTGGCGTCGTTCCGCACCTGTTGACATTATCAATTCCAACATCACGGCCAACTCCGGTCCTTATGCGGTCTCTTGGGACAAGGAAAAGGGATCATGGTTCTGCGATACTAAATTAACAGAGCGTCAGGGTGATACAATCTATGTGCAGACTCGTTCAAGCAGTAAGGGATACCATAGCAATGTCGATTTGCTCTGGCGTGCCGAAAGCGGTAACGACGCATCTGCGATGAGCAGTATTTTCCAGGTTCGTCCGGATACCCCGACTTATCTCGGGTCTTATTGGGAGGCTTGCTTTATCAAGGCTGAGGTCCTTGCCAGAAAAGGCGATAACGGAGGTGCTGTTGACGCTCTTAAGAAGGCCGTTAAAGCTCATATGGAGGCTGTCAACGATCAGTTGAACAAATGGGTGTCCGGGGATCCTACGTTGAGCAAGTGTCCGTCGTTTGTTCCGATGCAGCAGGCAGATATCGACAACTACGTTGACAATGTAATTGCGAAGGCCGCAACACAGAATCTGATGGGTACTATTATGACCCAAAAGTTGATTTCCGAGGAATTTATGGTAGAGACTTGGAATGATTTCCGTCGTCATGACTTTGATCCGAATGTGTTCTTGGAATGGAACAAGTCGTACGAATATCGCACAAACCCGAACTACCTGACATATTGCCCGGAAGGAAAGGGCCCGCGTCGTTGGGCGCCTGCCGACATTGAGCAAAGTTACAATACCATCAACTTGGAGGCTATCGGAAATGAAGTTCCCGGAGCCCACGATCTTCCGAAAGACGGTGGTAAGGAATGGTTCAAGTCGAAACAAATCGCCACATTGAACGTTTGGTGGGATTCAAACCAACAGTAATACGATTTGACAGCCAAAACTGATTCGGCATATTTAAGGCGGGGCGCATCTATGCGTCCCGCTTTTTTGTTGTTTGGCAGCTGGTTTAACTTTAGGCCTTTTTCTGTGATGGATCGTCTGTTTGTTGGCTTTCGCGTATGAACAATAGTGAGTAAATGCAAAAAAATTAAGTGGAATATTCTGGCGAGTGCCGCAATTTGGAAGTGGATATGAAAAAAGCAGCTAACCGACTGGCTAACTGCTTCTAAGTTGTGACCCCGGAGAGGCTCGAACTCTCGACCCAATGATTAAGAGTCATTTGCTCTACCAACTGAGCTACGGAGTCATTCCGTTGATTTCGGATGCAAAGGTAATGCGGAATTTTTAATTTGCAAAGCTTTTCGTCGTTTTTTTCAAAAAAAGTATTGTTTTTTTTGATGTCGGGGTGATTTATGATTTTTTTCACGTTAGGAATCGATGTTGAATAGGAGGAATGCCATTTTTTTGCGTAAATTTGCTTCGACAGCGGGTCTTAAGACTCCAATCTGTGGAATAGAATCAATCAGAACAAATATATGTCATCCAAACTTTGGGAAAAATCCGTGGAAGTCAACCATGACGTTGAGGCGTACACGGTAGGGCGTGACCGCGAGATGGATCTTTATCTTGCTCCTTATGATGTGCTCGGCTCTATGGCCCACATCACGATGCTTGAGAGCATCGGACTTTTGACGGCAGAGGAGTTGCGTCTGCTGCTGTCGGAGCTGCGTGCAATCTATCGTGAGGCGGAAGCCGGACGTTTTGAAATAGAGAAAGGGGTGGAGGATGTCCATTCCCAGGTGGAATTAATGCTGACACGCCGGCTTGGCGATGTGGGAAAGAAAATCCATTCCGGACGTTCCCGCAACGATCAGGTGCTTGTCGACTTGAAACTGTTTATCCGATCGGAAATAGAGTCGGTCGCCGGGGCGGTCAGACGTCTGTTTGCCACCCTGCTTCGTCAAAGCGAGCGTCATAAGGACGTGCTGCTGCCCGGTTACACTCATCTTCAGGTAGCTATGCCATCCTCGTTCGGGCTTTGGTTTGGCGCGTATGCCGAGAGTCTCGCTGACGATCTGGAGGTGTTGCGGGCTGCCTATCGTGTGGCTAATCGCAACCCGTTGGGGTCTGCGGCCGGCTATGGGTCGTCGTTCCCGCTCGACCGCGAGATGACGACACGCTTGCTTGGGTTTGAGTCAATGGCATACAATGCGGTGTATGCACAAATGGGGCGTGGCAAGACCGAGCGCATCGTGGCGAATGCCCTGGCCGGAATCGCCGCCACGGTTTCGCGTCTGGCGTATGACGCCTGTCTCTACAATTCCCAGAATTTTGGTTTTATTCGCCTGCCCGACGAATATACCACCGGATCTTCGATTATGCCGCATAAGAAAAATCCGGACGTGTTCGAACTGACACGGGCCAAATGCAACCGGCTTCAGGCATTGCCCTCACAAATCACATTGATTGCAAACAACCTGCCATCCGGATATTTCCGCGTCATGCAGCTCATCAAAGAAGCCTTCCTTCCGGCTTTTGACGAGCTGAAGGAGATTCTCGACATGACTGAAGCCATGTTGTCGAAAATCGAAGTGAGAACAGACATTGCCGATGACGAACGCTACAGGCTGATGTTCTCTGTAGAGGAAGTGAATCGCCTGACGCGCGGAGGAATGCCGTTCCGCGACGCATACAAGAAAGTCGGACTCGACATTGAGGCCGGGCGTTTTGAGCCGCACAAGCATGTGGAGCACACGCATGCCGGTTCAATCGGCAATCTTTGCAACGACAGGATAGCCGGACTGTTTGAGCGTACGTTTGCAGATTTCCGGTTTGAAGACTATCATCGGGCTGTCGACAATCTGCTGGCTGAATGATTGTGCGTTGGGTTTTTGGTGGAATTTCGGAGGTATCAACCCATTGGAGGAATCGCGGGAGAAGATGCTTTATGCTTTTGACCATGGGATTACCTGTTTTGATCTTGCTAACAACTACGGTCCGCCTTTCGGAGGGGCGGAAGAAACGTTCGGACGCGTATATCGCGACAATTTGCGCCCCTATCGTCACGAAATGATTGTGACGACAAAGGCCGGCTACAATATGTGGGAAGGACCTTACGGGGTGGGGTCGTCACGCAAGATGCTGATGACAAGCATTGACGAGTCGCTGCGGCGCATGAGCCTCGACTATGTGGACATTTTCTATTCTCACCGCTACGATGAGCATACGCCGATTGACGAGACGATGCAGGCGCTCGTCGACATCGTTCGCCAAGGCAAGGCGCTCTATGTCGGTCTGTCCAATTATCCGGCCGATAAGCTGCTTTATTCCGCAAAATATTTGCGTGACAGCAAGGTGCCGTGTCTGATTTATCAGGGCAAGTATAACATGACGTTTCGCAATGTGGAGGAAGCCATCCTCCCTTCCCTCGGCCGCGAAGGAATCGGATTTACCGCTTTCTGCCCTGTCGCCCAGGGAATCCTGACTGACAAGTATCTGCATGGCATTCCCGCAGACTCGCGTATTGCTCAAGGCCATTATCTGAAGAAGGATGATATCGGAGAGGATGTGCTGCGGAAGGTCGCGGCTCTCAACGACTTGGCGCTTCGCCGCGGGCAGACATTGGCACAGATGGCTATTGCATGGTTGCTGGCCAACCGATCTGTGACATCGGTCATCATCGGCACGCGTACGACGGAACAACT
>USOC01000024.1 GCA_900556245.1 uncultured Prevotellaceae bacterium | reverse complement strand
ATGGAGGAAGTGGATTATTTCAGTCCTGATTTCCAGCCAGCCAAGCCCATCAACCCGCAGACAGGAATGCCGGACGATTGGGACATGGTCTTGGAACGATTGCTCAGGAAGCCCGAAGAGGCCGTCGAGCAAGGAATTACAGGAAGAATGACAGCGGAAATAACCATCGGAACTGACGGCGTTGCCAGCAACGTAAAAATATACGGAGATCCCCACCCGCTATTGAAAAAAGCGGTCTGCGACTGCCTCTACAGCATAAAGTATGTCCCGGCAAAATGGAAGGGAAAAGCGATCCCCTTTGTCGTCACGATTCCTGTCTTTTTCACTGATAATAATTTTCACAATTAATAAATGTTATGATAGGAATCCTGAGATTCTTCTCCGCTAGTTGTACCGCACAGCCTCAATACTGGGGTGAGGGTGCATACGATTTGGAAAATGTGGTGTTCGGAATGAAGGTGGACAAGTATTATTCCAAGGCGAAGACATACGATGAGGATTATGACGAATCATTCCGCTATTTCATGAAGGAAGAAATGAAATGTAAAATCCAGGAAGGCAAAAAGGCGGTCATTTATGAATACAGCTCGGTAGAAACAAATTACGGAGAGATTCTTGCCCGCTTCGGGAAATTTGAATTCCCGTATACCGGCATGGTGGCGGACAAATCAGGAAAACTGATCGGCATTCTGGCACAGGGAAGGCTGGACGGAGCGGAAAATGTAGATTCGCTGCTATATGCCATTGCAGGAAAGTATGGCCCTCGATGCTTTGTGGCAGAAGGGTATTTCGGACATCGGAATTATGGATGGCATGTGAATGACCGGACCATCCAACTATATGTACGCAAGCCGAATCCGGAACACAAGGATGCCGTGATTCATCTTGAAGAAAACGAAAAGGGAGAACGGAAAATTGTCGGCGGAGGCAGCCAGCCACATACATGGTATGAAGTGTACCAGATGGTGACAAAGACGAAATATGTTCCGTTCATCAACTGCATCAGCGTCGGAAACTGGTGCAATTTCAATGATCTCTCGTCAGATGTCCGGAGCATGGAAATCAATCCGGCAGCAGGCGTATACGACACCGGCGAGCTCTTTACGGAGGAAGATCTTGTCCCGGACACCACCAAAGGATATATGAACATCCCGGACGGAGAACTTCCCAAGTTCAAGGAAGGACCGTTCGCGAAATTCCCGGATTTCAGGCTTGCCGTGCGCCATTGGATGTCCTATAATGCCGGCCTCGGAAACCGGGGAAATCCCGAAGGGAATGTAAGCGTATCCTTCACAGTGGGAAAGGACGGCAAAGCGAAGGATGCCAAGGTGGAAAACCGGGAGACCACATCGTCCGAACTGGAAGCAGCAGCACTATATACCATTCAACGGCTTCCCGAGTGTATGCCTGCCACCCAAAACGGAAATCCCGTGGCATTCCGCATGACGGTGGCACTCAGATTTGGAAACTGATTTGCAGCCAGTAATATCCTCCGGGCATTCGTTAAAAGCACATATTTATCCTTTCTCATTAAAGATTTAAAGGGTAGGATAAGGTTCCTTCATGCGCACCAGACAAAGCCTTCAGCTTTTCCGGCTGAAGGCTTTTGTTTTTCCATCCCCACACTCCCCGTCAAGGCTCTATGTAGCAGACCTTGTAATGATCATAACGCTTGCGGTCCTCTTCTGTCGGGCAGAACACATAAACGGACGCTTCCTGCAACAGCCGTTCATCCACTTCCTCCTCCTGACAGATTCTCAGATTTCGGGGCAGACAAGAACAGGAAGCGGAGAGAAGACGCTTGTCTCCGTCAGCCTCACAAGCCACCACCTGCCGGTCTCTACACACCAACGCGAACAACAGTCCGAGCACACCGATTCCATTGTTGACCACAACAATCGGACTCTTAGAACCACTCCGACTCTCCCCGTCAACCCACTGCGAGAAACAATCGTATTTACGAAGCATCCGCCTGACACTGCGCTCCACTTCCATCCCTTTATAGAGATATTTATACCTCACATAATGCCGGAAGTAACGGGCCGTCTCTATTTCGTTGCGCAGCTCGGAATACTTTCGCTCATACAAATGCCGCATCGCTTTAGTGCGCTCTTGATAGGTCTCCCCAAGCGACTTGTCAGAGACAGCAATCCGCCGCCCTATCTCCACCGTAATCTTCCCCCGATAGCAGAATGCGCGCGATTTCGGCATCACGTCACACATACCATGAATATACAACGGCAACACGTCTGCACCCAACTGCTCGGCAAGATAGAACGCTCCGGTATGAAAACGCAGTACAGACCCGTTCTGCGAACGCTCACCCTCCGGATAAACGGCAATACTGTAACCGGCATCGATACGGTCACGGCACTTGTCGAGCACCGTTCCGACCCCATCGGCCACCGTAAAGAAATCCGAGAAGCGCAGCACCCGATGAATAATACGGTTGCGCCAGACATGGCCTCCAGTCCCGACAAGCACTTTCGGTGTCAGCATCATGAAACACATCGGATCGAGTATCGACTGGTGGTTGCAGATAATGATTGCAGGCCGGTCGAATCGCTCGTCGAACGGATTACGCAATTCAAACTCGACACCGGGAATGTGGCGCACATTCATCCGGAAAAAATGGTACATACACCGGTGGTAGAATAACCGTCGGGACTCGTTCTTCTTCAACAGCTTAAACAAGATGAACCCGAGAATAAGCCCTGTAAGCAGTTCAAGCATATAGACAATCGTCGACAACGAGGTACGGAAAATCATTGAAAGCGTAACGGGTATGTCCCGCGGACTCCCGTTTTCCCTGACAAGCCAGCCAAACACAAACGGAGGCAGCAGATAAGTCATCAATACCACCGAGACCATCCCGACAACCGTCACCTCAGCCAGCAAGCGCAAGGCCGGATGCTCCGCTACTATCAGAGAGCCGATACCGACAAACATTATCAAAGCAGAAACGATAATGCTGCTCTTGTATGAAGAAAGTATTTTACGACGGTAAGTATGCTCATACATCAGACCCTCTGTCATAAAGATGGAATAGTCATCGCCTTGTCCAAAGATAAATGTAGCGAGGATTATATTGACAATATTAAACTGTATGCCAAACAATTGCATGATGCCCAATATCCAGATCCAACCGACTGCCATCGGCAAAAATGCCACGATGCTCAACTCCAGCCGCCCAAACGTAAACCAAAGGAAAAGGAAAACAATCACACCGCAAGCCCACCCGATATAATTAAACTCGTCGGACAGAGAATCGGAAACGGCACTGTTAAGTCCCGCCACATCAAAAGAAAAACGACCCGGAAGTGCTGACGCAATCGCCTGATGCACTTCGTCTTCCTTCCCTGCTTCTACAACAAGCGCATCAACGACCGTCACGCTTTCATTGCCATAACTCAGAAAGCCGCGAAAAATGCTTTCCGACAATGGTGCGAAAAATCCGCTGTCTGCCACCTCGTAGCGATGCGACAACACTTTTTCAAACCCGGTAAATGCCTGTTTGCCAAAACCTTGACGCGAAGCAGATTCGCAAAAATAGTCTGTAAGCATTTCCTTGTGGCGCGACTTAAATGCCTCCCATCGCTGCAAACGCCGTTCCTGCTCCTCGGAAGATGGCAGAAAAGCCGTTGCACTGCGTTTCTCTGCCGCTACGCCGACAGCCACCAGACTGTCGAGCACAGCCTGCCCGCGCTCGCTTTTTGCCAATGCCTCGTCGAGCGTCGGCGCTTCCGATGCAATATAGACAGTCACTTTGCCTGACTGATTGCCAGCCATCGACTGTAAAACTTTGAAATCCGAGCGCTGCTCGGGTGTCATATAGTTGATATGCTGCATATTGGCATCAAAAGAGGTCGAAAAACTGAAATATGCGAACACGACAGTTAGCAGTCCAACCGCCACTACTACCCATTTTTTCCGCTCCGGAGCCGCCTCTGCCAGACGGGCGAATGCCGGCTGGCTGACTGCTTTTACCCTCGTCCTGCAGAGATGTGGCAAAAATATCAACACAAACAGAATAGTCCCCACCAGCATGAACGAACTGAATAGTCCAAGATCGCGCAATGCTACAGAGTTGAGAGGCACAAGCGTCAGGAAAGCTCCGACCGTGGTCACATTGCCTATGACAAGCGGTGCTACAAGCTCTTTAAGTGCCGAGCGGGCATCTGGATTATGGCGGAAATGGGCGACATAATGCAACGGATAATTGACTGCAATACCGATTATCACCGAACCGATGCCAAGCACTATCACGGAAATCGTGTCGCGAGCCATGGCAATGGCACCTACTCCAAAAAGCCAACCGAATGCGATAGCCGCAAATATCAGCAGAAGACTCCTTGCACTACGCAACGAATACACCAGCAAAACCATAATCAGAACAATAGCAACAGATATCGAAAGCACACTGTCCGCTTTGATACGGTTGGCGTTGGCCACCGCTATCGACGGAACTCCGATATGACTGACTCTGACATCCGGCATTGCCGCCTCGACAGCAGACGAAGCGCCGTCAAGAAGCGCGACAAGCGCGGCGTTGCCATCGGTTTCATTTGCCCCAAACGGCGAAGTGACCGCCACAATCGCTCGCTTGAAGTCTTCGCTGAAAATATATGTGTCATACAGAGCATAGCGCAAATCTCCCCTGAAATCCTGCAGTCTGGCAACGGCCGGAGTAAACATTCCCAACGGATCCCGACCGATATTCGACGATAAATGACTGGAAAGAGGCAGCATCAACAGTTGCTTGTCGCCCGAAAGAAGCGAATCTACCGCCGATTCTGTCATCAGACTGTCCATCCGGACATAGTCGTTCTCTGTCAGGAAATATGGAATCCCGCCATAGACAAAATCTGCAACTCCCTGCAACTTGTCGAAATCAGCCTGTGCTGTCAGGTCTTTGACAAGCGATGCCGTATCGCGCCGTTCCACTTCAGCGACAAGCAGGTCGACGGCCTCCGACAACCGATCCGGATTGCTAGACGACGTGTCACTCAATTCAACAGCAATAAACAGAAGATCTGCCGAATTGATGTCTTGATAGACAGACATTCCCTTCCGATACGTCGGGTCAAGAGGCAGAAAATCGGTAATGTCTTCACGATAGTTCAGAGACAAGGCCTGCAATACAAGAAAGATGACAAGGACAAGAAAACCGACAAGACCAAACCAACGGCGTTTGCGCAAGAAATCGTATATTTTCAAAAACACTTCTCCCATAACTTCCTTCTATCCTTGTTTGTTAAGTCTCCAATTTCCATATATCCCCAGAAATATTTCGACAAGAGCGGCAGGATCAGCCACCGGATGCTCCTGAGACAGCCGGGAAATCCGCTCATCGAACAAAGCCTCATCCTTCTGACTATAACAGCCTGCGTAATTCGATTTGCCGGAAAGTCTGTCTGCCGCCAGGTAATTATACGATGTCAGTCTGTAAGCGTCATTGATTCTCCGGTCGATTAACCGCGCCACATACCTGTTCAGTTCACACCCGCCGGAAACGCCTGCCTCTCCAAACTCCTCTTTCGACAACGGCTGGGTAAACGCCAGATGCACCTTCCCTTTTTGCTGTAAGATTCCAGTCAGAATACTCTTGAAATCCTCTCCCGGCTTTTTTTCATAGCGACATCCGCGCGAGTCATAGAGTTCGCGCGCTTTCAGAGTGTCGCAAGGCTCCCACTCGTAGGAAATCGACACCGGGGCTATATTGAGTTCGTCAAGCCCGTCAAAACGACGCCCGGCACCGCTAAGCGAAAACATTTTAACCAATCCCTGATCCGTCACATCGCGGCCATCCTTCGTACGGCCATTGCGCTGTGCTATCCAGACAGAACGCTGTTTCTCCAGGATCGTATGCCGTATGTAGTCGGACAAATGAGCAGAACTGCGGTAAAACGAACGGCTGCCGCCGCCCCGTTCCACACGGAACATCTTGTTCGAACGTCCGATATCCACCAAAAGCTGCATACACATCAGATTCGCTCCGAAAGTAATCTCCGTCGTAGGAAACCCATTGGCAAACAGCACGTGCTGCACCAATGACGAATCAAGGACAATGTCGCGATGATTGGACACAAACAGATATCTTCTACCCGGAGAAAGATACTCCAACCCGGAATATGAGAAATGACTGATACTGTTCTGAATTGTCCGGCAAACTGCCGCATTCATCACCTCCCGCTGAAATTCATCAGACGTCTGCAGGCTGCGCATCAGCCGTCTCACCTTCTCCAATGGTTCGTCCGGGAAAACATACTCGGCTATTTCCGGGAAAAAAACGCTGTCGGAAATTCTCCACATGGCGGCATTCACCTCCGAATCATAGAAGGGACGTATGTCGTCAAAACGGTCTGTCATAATTTGTCACTTTGCCCGTTGGTCAATAAATTTCACAGGTTTCCTGCTCTTTGCAGGAAAGTTGATTCGAGCAATTTCTTCAACAGAAAGCACCTCCACTGCAGGTGCCACCCGAATGCGCGAACGGAAGCGGTCCTTCAAATCCTTCACAACATCAAATTCCGGCTGGAATTTTAATCCGATCTGCACAAGAACGTCGTCGGTCCCCGAATCGTTGTCACGGACAATTACGACATAGTTCTCCACATAGTCGGCATTATCAAGCACGTCGTTGACTGCCGGAGGATAGAGAGTCGTCCCTTTCAGCTTGATCATGTTGTTTTTCCTGCCCACAAGAGGAGTCAGGCGGTACGACCATCGCCCGCAACCGCATTGCTCCACCCGCTTGGCAGCGATGTCTCCGGTACGAAAACGCAACAGCGGCATTCCCTCCACGCCAAGCGTCGTCACAACGATTTCTCCATACTCACCGTCTGCCACAGGCAGGTCATCGTCGCCGATAATCTCTACGATAATCAGTTCGGGATGCACATGCCCCCCACAGCCGCATTCGCATTCCGAAAACGTTGCGCCCATCTCTGTCGACGAATATGTGGCGTAAAGGTCGACATCCCATTTTTCCCTGATGCGACGGCCAAGCAAATTTAGGCTGAAATCCTGCTCCCGAAGCCCCTCGCCAATGCCGATGATACGACGGACGCTGCTGCCCCGGTAGTCTATTCCATGCTCCTCGGCATATTGGATAAGACGAAGAATAAACGAAGGCACACACATGATAGTATCCGGCTGAATACGCCGTATAGTGTCCCATTGCAACTCAGGGATTCCGTTCCCCACCCGAATAACGCTTGCTCCCAGCTCTCTGATTCCCAAGAAATACGCCAACCCCGCCATAAAACGCTTGTCGAGCGTTGTCATCAGCTGGACAATATTGCCGGGACGCAGACCGGCACAGGCAAACGATTTCTTTTCATTATAGGCAAGACGCTGCAAATCTTTTTCCGTACAGCCGAACGTGACAGGATCGCCAAGCGTCCCGGAAGTCGTTATATAATCAACAATCTTCTCCTTGGGACAACAGAGAAAATCTTCATTGAACAGCTGCAGATCTTTCTTTTCCGTAAACGGAATCTTTACCAAGTCTTCAATATGAAGAATTTTCCCTACCTGAATCTCGTATTTTTCAAACATCCGCCTGTAGTATGCGGAATGCCCTTCAAGATAAGCCAATGCCTTCCTAAGCAGATTCTCCTGAAAATCTTTGATTTCCGAAGGAGTCCGAAATTCTATATCTTCTGTATTTTCCATTTCTCTATTGTTGTTGTGCGTCAAGCCAACGCAAAAATTCCGGCATCCAGACTGCCGATTCTTCTGAATTTTTAGAAACATCCGCTCCAAATCCGTGCCCGCCCCGCTCAACTTGGATATAACGATGGTCGACTCCCGCTACCGTCAGCGCAGAATCAAGCAGTTCGGAATTCTGATATCTGACTATCGGATCATCCTTACAGTTCATTAAAAAAACAGGTGGCATACCGGCAGGCACATGGCGTTCAAGCGACAAAGAATCGCACAGAGCCTTCGACGGACGGTCGGCAAGCAACCCGCGACGTGAACGACGATGCGTAAATCGGGAATCGGTGAAAGTTACAACCGGATAGATTGCGGCGACAAAATCCGGACGCAACGAAACGGTCGTCGCAATGCCAAGAGGCTCCAGAAAATCCGTTGCCGACAGTTCTCCTGAAAGCACAGCCAAATGACCGCCGGCCGAAAAACCCATGACACCGACCCGACCGCTATCGACGCCAAGACTGTCAGCGTGCTCCCGGATGAGTTGGAATGTACGCTGCAAGTCACACATGGGATCGGGGAAACGGTTGCCCCGGCGGAAAAGTCGGCTGTGACTGACAAATTCAAAGATTCCGCCCGTCCTGTATTCAAGAACAAATGCGGCTATGCCATTGTCTCGGAGCCATTCGCCGACCTTGCGCCCTTCCGATTCCCGATCGAGCCAAAAATAGCTGCCTCCGGGACAGACTACAACTGCGGCACATGGATGTCCCGTCTGCGGAAGATAGGGAGTTACGACAGTTTTAGCCTCAACTTCTGTATTTTTCCAAATACGTACAGGGCTCTGAGAAACCAGAGGCAAAATGGCGGAATATGTGGCAAGGGTCATCGCTATCAGTCGTTTCATAAACTGTCAGACAATTTCTTTCACCTCCTCTGCCGTCAACTGCCTGTATGACGGACGATCGGTCGAAAAATCGACTTCAAAAAATTCCTCATCGTAGAACGACAGTTTCGAATGAGTGTCAGGATTGCATTCCCAATACACAATCGACGCAAAATCAAGGCCTTTCGCTTCACATATTTGCTCTGCCAGCCGACGGCCGGCATAAGTGACCGACGTTCCCGGATTGTCCTGATAAAGTTCGGTGACAATCACATAAGAGCGCCCCTTCCTGTTGCGGATTTTCAACCCGCAACAGGAAGGCATATCCCATTCCCCTTTAAAGGTGAAAATCTCATCATAATACGTCTCAGATACTTTCATACAATTTTTTTAATTTCTTTTTCAACCGCTTGATTTCTTTCTTATAGAGCTTTTCTGCAGACTCAAATCCGGCATCCTCCGCCACCATATCGCGCGCGCCGACTTTTTTAGAACGATATATCTCTTTGCCTCCCTTGTCTTTGATGACAAACCAAGCACTGTCATGTCCTTTGTCGGAGAACTCATACTCCAAAACGCAGTCTGCCTCTTCCGGCGTGTCGACAATCTCCCAATAGCCGTCTGCCATCAAATAGTCACGCATTTTCCGGCCTCCGGCCCGTTCTTGCTCTACCTTGCTTCGATAGCCGACATACATCCGGTTGCCTTTCATATACCCTGGAGTTATTTCAGCCTTACGCTCATTTTTCTCCTGATAATTATAGCGGACAATGCCATAACCTGCATATTCCACCAAGGCGATTTCCGACTTCGGACTACGGAGTTTCGACTTTTCCAGTTCAATTACAAGGTAGTCGCCGACATCCTCTACACTGTCCGCCCATAGATACGTTCCGTCGGTTTTTCTGACAAAATCCTGACCGGCAACGACAAAAAACGTCGCCAACATGAATGACAACAAAATTTTTCCCTTCATTTTTCTATGCTTTTTTGATGTTTCTGACAATGTCTTTGCCGAACGAGCGATTCGCAAGCCGACGGTCACGCGGACGATATGTTCCGTCCTCCATTTCCCGGATAGCAACGTTACAGAACAGTCGGAACATCTTCTGCTCCTGACTTTCATCCGCATAAAAACTTTTCCATGCATAATCATAGAGTTCTTGCAGACGCTCCGGAGTCATATGCTTTGGCTGAAACACAACCTGACCGGCATTGTAATGATCCCAGTCAAAA
>USOC01000023.1 GCA_900556245.1 uncultured Prevotellaceae bacterium | reverse complement strand
AAGGTCTCGACGCCAACTATGCACTCCCTTCTGCGAATATCAACAGCGTAGCTCCCGCTGATGGCGCCACCAACAATCCCGACGGAGAATCCGTAGAGACTTCCGCCCTCAGCAAAGCTTTCTTTGAAAAAATCGGTTTTGCATGGGGAGATGCCGCCGAGAAACCATGGAAAGAGGGTGCTCCGATGCCAGTGCTCTACTTCGAAGAGAATGCGGTGGTTGTCACTCTCGACCGCTACTCCGTTTCTGTCGCTGAAAACGAGACGGTCAAAATCAAGGCCACGGTCTACGGCGCCGAACTGAATGCCGTCGAGTTTGTCTCCTCCGATTCTGAAATCGCCACTGTCGATTCAAAGAGTACCGATACCGAAAACAACACTGTGGAAGCCACCGTTTCCGTCATAAAAATCGGAAATGCGGAAATTTCGGTGAAAATTGGAGAAAAGACTTACGCAGTTTGCATGATTCAAGGTGTTGCCACGGTTAAATCCATCGCGGATAATGCTCCTGAAATTCACCTCGAAGGAAACAACGTTGTAGCTGAAGGCGCCGCCAACATGACTATCTTCAATATGCAAGGCGTGAGAATGGCCTCTGCCGATTCAGACAGAATCAGCGTTGACACACTCGCCAAAGGCGCATATATTGCAGTCGCAACAATGAACGACGGCAACCACACGGCCACCAAGATTATCGTCAGATAAACCGCCAACTTGCCGGCCATTCACTCAGAAGAGCCAGTATTCCGCCTTTTGGCGGAATACTGGCTCTTCTGTTCATCAATCTTTTCTCTTTCCATTAAACAAACCTTTTTATAATCAATTTGAACATTATTCAGGCAATTAAAAAGAAATTAGATTGTTTTTCTGCACTTTTAGCGATAATTTATAATAAAAAATTTGTTTCTTATTATTTTTGCATTATATTTGCATCATAGAAAGGAAAAAGTAGTATCTGTTTTTTAAAAGTGAAAAGCCGTATTGAGTTTATGTACAAAAAAACAGGGATACCAAAAGACCTTTGGCATCCCCACATCTCCGACCATAATAAGAATTGTTTTATAGGAAAAGCGAGATTAGATAATTTTTAGAAGGAAGAGTGTCCGTGAGGATACTCTCCTTTTTCTTAATGCAGGCAAGAGCTTATCCTTCTTTCTCTCCAAAAGCCAAGTCGCCGGCATCACCCAAACCGGGCACAATATACTTGTGCTCGTTGATTTCGTCGTCGACGGCTGCCACCCAAAGCGTCGTGTCGGCAGGAAACTTATCACGGATAAAGTCGATAGCCTGCCGTGAAGCAATGACCGACACCAAATGAATCTTCGAAGGGACTCCCTTTGTCAGCAACGCTTCATAGGCCAGCTCCATCGACGACCCTGTGGCCAGCATGGGATCGGCAAGGACAAGCACTTTCCCGTCGATACGCGGTGCGGCTATATATTCGATATGAATGCGGAAGTCGTCCTCACTCACATATTTCCGATAAGCGGACACAAAGGCGTTTTCAGCCCGGTCGAAATAGTGGTGAAGCCCTTGATGAAGCGGCAGGCCGGCACGAAGTATCGTGGCCAGCACAACGGTTTCGTCAATGTTGTGACCGGCAGCTTCTCCGAGACAAGTCGAAGTGGTCACTTGCTGATAGTCGAGTGTCTTCGATATTTCATAAGCGACAATCACCCCAATTCGCTCGATGTTGCGTCGAAAACGCATCATGTCTTTTTGAATATCCACGTCGCGAAGTTCGTGCATGTAGACATTCACGAGCGAACGCTCTTCTGCAAAATTAATGATTTTCATATAATGTATTTTTTTAGAATTTCCTCTACTGCCAGACGGTCAATACTCAACTGACGCGACAAGGCTTCCAAGCCTTCCATACGACGCTCATCGCGTACCTTCTCCACAAAATCGACGTCAATTCTATGACCATACAAATCACCGCTGAAATCAAAGATATTCACTTCCACCGACCGGCAGCCCGACTGGGACACTGTGGGACGCGTTCCGATATTGAGCATTCCTCCCCTTTGCAAACCATCGGGAAGAATGACCCGCACTGCATAGACTCCGTTTCCGGGCACGACAAGCTGCGAAGAAGATATGTCGATATTTGCTGTCGGGAAACCGATACGCCGTCCATTACGCTCTCCGCCTACAACGATTCCTCCAAGGCGATATGGGCGCGTCAGCATCTTTCCGGCAACGGCTACATCGCCCGCCGCCAAACGCCGGCGGATTTCCGACGAACTGACATGCCCCAAACCGCCTGTCAATTCAGGCGCGCGCACCACCTCGACGCCTTCTTCCCGACCGTAAGCCACGTAGTCTTCAAAACAGTCCGAAGGATTATGCCCGAACCGATGGTCATAGCCGGCCACAAGAAGCGCGACACCATAGTCACGATGAATCCGACGAATAAACTCGCGAGCCGACAAAGACGCGAGATTTCTGTCGAAATCAAGCATCACGGCATAGTCGACACCCGTCTCAGACAAGGCCGACAATTTTTCTTGAGGTTCCATCAGAAGACGCAGATTGCACTCGGGACAAAGCACCTGACGGGGATGACATGAGAAGGTGATTACCGCTGTCGGAAGACTTCGGCAATGAGCCTCGCGAAGCAGAAAGTCGACTACCGAACGGTGCCCTGCGTGGACGCCGTCAAACATCCCGATTGTTGCAGCCGTCGGGATTCCGATATGTTCCAGCCCTCCTACGGTCTTCATGCCTCTTCGAAAGCCTCGCAAAATTCCGTCCCCGGCTCAACAAGCCACGTATGGAACCCGTGGAGTGCCGCCGCATCAAGATTCGCCTGCGAATCGTCGAAAAAGATGGTCTCTTCCGGACGGATTCCGAACTTCTCAATCAAATTGATGAATATCCGGGCATCCGGCTTTGCGCAATGCTCTTCATAAGAGACGCAAACGCCATCAAAATAGTCGTCCAACCGGCCTCCGTCTTTTTGAAACTCTTCGCGGATTTTACTGTCAAACATGATAGGATTGGTGTTGGATAGCATATAGACGGAATAACGTTGCCTCAGTTGCTTCAACAGACGCAGACGCTCCACCGGAATGCCAATGAGAAACTCATTGAAAGCGTCGTCGATTTCCGCATCGCTGTGAACGCCTGATGTGCGGCGACGAATTTCGTCACGAAAATCAGCCGGACTTAATTTGCCCTCCTCCAACATCAGAAAAGGTCCGGACTGACAATACAGTCCCAACATCTCGTCAGCACCTTCCATTCCCAAACGTGTCAGCGCCGCAACACAATTCTCCCGACGGATATCCATAATAACGCCCCCCAAATCAAACAGCAGATGGCGGACTCCGTCCATGCCTTTCAATTTCATTTCCTTCATCATTCTCTTATTCTGGCACAAAAGTAGTCGAAATCAGCCGAACTACAGCAATCCTCCGACAATTCTTTTCATGTCCGACACTTTCCTTTTGACAAACGAAGCGGGCAGGAACTTCTGTCCCTACCCGCCAATCTATGATTATACCGCTAATTTCTCAGCGTACCACTTTAATAGCTTCACCTCCTACTTTCACTATGTACAAGCCCTTTTCAAGACAAACATACTGACGCTCTGCACCACTGTCATCACGGTAGAGACAAACTCCGTTAAGCCCGTAGACAGCCACTTCGCCTCCTGCCGGATTCTCGACAGACAAACCGTCGGCTGTTGCCGACACTCTGGCGCCAACTTCCCGGATGCCATCCACAGAGCCTTCCATATCGACAAAATATGGTTCCGAATAATCGGTCATTGCCTCCAGCTCTGTCTCATCTGCATTCAGCTTGAAAGCTGCCGCAAAATAACAATAACGATCGCCCGGCTGTGTCCCTGAAACAGCCACATTACAGCTGTTTTCTACAGGTTCCTCATAGAAATACGGTACCACTACACTTTCTCCCGCATCCAAGGGCTGAGTCACCTTGAGATTGTCGATAAAGAGCGTACCCATTCCTTCTCCACACGAAATTGCGACATAACACTTGTCCGTTCCCCCGGAAAGAGAAACGCTGTAGTCGTTCCAACCTTCGCCCAAGACAATGGTTTCCGACGACAGTTCGACAGACTCTTCCTGCTCATTGTCATAACATAACGAAACGACAACTGCAGAGACATCCTGTCCCATCACGCGTAGGTCGACATCAACCTTACCGGCGGAAGCAGTCAAGTCATAGTAAGCGGAAGCAAGCATTCCTCCCATCATAACGTCTGCATAAGCGTTCGACAAGCCTAGCTTTCCGTTGGCAAATACCGGGAAGATAGCATACCAGTCTGAACGGTTCACCACCTCGTCCAGATAATAGAACATTTCGCCTTCTACCGGAGCTTCAAGCGTTCCTTCGGTAATACCGGAAAAGTCTGTATCAAACAACGCATAATCTTCCATTGCCGGAGCCGTGTGATGAATCATCGTATAGAAGGCATATCCGTCTGCCCCTTCGACAGCCTTCCAATTGGCTGTAAATCCATTGGCTGTCACATTCGTAGCCGGAAGCATTTCCGGAACCGCCAACGCTTGCGGCTCTTTGTCGAGAATACTGATAACGTTGGACGGCTTCGACGTAAATTTCTCATTTTTAGCCTTCACATAATAGTAATACTCTACATCCGGCTCGATGCCGGTCACTGGACAAGAAGTTTCAGCCACTTCCTTGTCCTGGAACAGATAGCTGTATTCCTGTTTCACACCACCATAAGTATAAGCCACGTCGTCAATGCTGCAGTTGCCTGCCGACTTCACATAGGTCAAGCGTATTTTCTTGATACCGGCAGCCTGCACCGGAACGTTGACGGTCTCGCCGTTCTTGTCGACCGAGGCCGGGACAACCGTTCCGACACCCACCCATTGGTTGCCGTCGAAACCCTCTACAGTTACCGCACAATCAGCATCGCCATTCTGGTTTTTTGTCCAGAATGATACATTTTTGATGTCGGACGGCGATTCCGGCGATTCGACATAGTCACCCGTAGCGTCGAAAGCCAGCGCAATCGACGGCGACTGATAGTTGCCGGCCGTGCCATAGAGTTCTCGCGACGTACCTTCCTTGTCAACGCTTATTGTCCAACCATCAGGGAAAACGGACTTGTCATAGTCGATATGCTTCTTTTGCGATACGACCAAGCCATCGAAGCCCTCTGTCACCGTAGTTTCTTCCACTCCGCTGTCCTGTGCAGCCAAGCTGTAGACGGTCAGCAGGTAAGATGTGGCGTCGGCAACCGGTTGCCAGTTGGCGGTAAATCCTTCCGGAGTGACATCGGACGCAAACGTAGCCACAGGCGACGCAATGTCGGTAGCTACCTGCTCAACAACAACATCGTCGATAAAAATCGGATATTCGTAGCTGTAGAATTGAACATAGTGCTTCGCCGTACCATCAGCTATCGTCACTTCATACTCTTTCCATTCATTGGAAATCATCACATCAGCAAAATCAGTATAGTCATCGGCCGCTTCGCTAACACCCACAACGTTCAACTGCTCTATGGCAACATCGCCTTCCACTCGAGCACGGAAACGAACAGTGAAGACTCCGTTATTGCCTGACAAATCCATTGACGGAGTGTTGAGAATACCCGTATCTTCTGCCGTTGCGCCTTCATAAAGATACATGCCTATATATGCACATCCTCCTGCTTGAAACACACCGGCTCCCGACCATCCGGGCTGAGCCGTATAACTGTCGGCAATATATTGGTATTCCCCTGTTGTCGCCAAGTCGAGCGCATCGGGAGCGGTCTCCGAACCTGCTGTGAAGCGCGAAAAATCCTCATTGACCAACGGTGCGTTTGCCCGGGCACCGACAGAACGCAACAGCTTTCTGAATTTTGGCTTCGCCTCGCTGGATGCCAGCAAATCGTTTTGACGGTTTGCCAATTCTTCAGCCACCTGGGCCTTGCGAGGCAATTGTCGGATGCCTGCATATCCCGCCGAAAGACAAAGCAAGGCGGCTGACAGGCCGAGAATAGTAGATTTTTTCATAAGCACATCATTTTTTTTGTGGAAAGGTTAATTTTTTGTTTATAGATAAAAGTTCTCAAATGCAGCAATCAAAAACAGGCATACAGAACTTTATACAGTCATTTACAGAATACGGCGACACTGCTTTCGCGGCTCACAAAAACACACGGACTCCTCCGGAATGCCAATGAGAAACTCACTGAAAACCGCGGTAATGTCATCTCTTTTGTCTCTCTCTTATTCTGGCACAAATGTAGTCGAAATCAGCCGAACTACCGTAATTCTACGACAATTCTTTTTTATGCACGACGACATCTTCTCCAAGGCAAGGCGGACAGGAACCGCTGTCCCTGCCCGCGCCAAACCATATCGTCACAGCATTTATTCAACGTACCACTTTAATAGCCTCGCTACCTACTTTCACTACATAAAATCCCTTTGCAAGGCATACGTCCTGACGCTCTGCTCCACTGTTGTCACGGTAGAGACAAGCTCCGTTAATCCCGTAGACTGACACTTCGCCTCCTGCCGGATTCTCAATTGCCAAACCGTCTGCGGTCGAGGATACTCGGGCAACAACATTCCGGATACCGTCTACAGAGCCTTCCTCCCCACCAATGACAATGTCATCAATAAAAATCGGATACTGTACTCCATAGAACTGTACGAAATGCTTGGCCGTACCGCCTCTGAGTGTAACTTCATACTCTTTCCATTCATTGGTAATCTTCTGATCGACATAGCCGGTAAGCTCCGTAATCGCATCGTCTATTCCTAGAATACGAACCAAATCTTCTGCCACACTTCCCCCTACGCGGGCGCGGAAACGAATCTTAAAGACACCGTTGTTACCCGACAAATCCATTGACGGCGTATTTATATATCCTGTTACTTCTTCCGTCGTTCCCTCAAAAAGATACATTCCGATATAGGCGCATCCGCCCGCCTGATAGACACCGGCTCCCGACCATCCGGGCTGGGCCGTAAAGCTATTGTCAATGCTTTGGTCCTCGCCGACCGCCAAATCATTGGCATCCGGAGCGTCCTCCGTTCCGGCAACAAAACGTGAGAAATCTTCATTGACCGACGATACGACTGTCCGTGCTACAGTTTCCCGCGGCAACACCCGCAACTTCAGTAACGACCCATCGGAAACACCCCACTCAATACTCATACACGCCCATTCCATCACCACCTGTACCTTTTGGGGCAATTGGCTGACACCTGCATAGCCTGACAAATGGCCGCTGACAGGCCGAGAATAGTAGATTTTTTCATAAGCACATCATTTTTTGTGAAAAGGTTAATTTTTTGTTTATAGATAAAAAGTTCCGAAGTGCCGCTACGAAAAGGACACCTGCGGAACTTTCATATTTTGAATCAATTAATCTATAATTGAGAACCCAGTGTAAGGCACAAGCGCTTTCGGGATGCGGATGCCTTCCGGGGTCTGATTATTCTCCAGCAAAGCGGCCATGATGCGTGGCAATGCAAGTGCCGAACCGTTCAACGTATGGCAAAGTGTCATTTTCTTGTTGGCGTCGCGGAAGCGGCAATGCAGACGGTTGGCCTGATAGCTTTCAAAGTTCGACACCGAACTTACTTCCAACCAGCGTTTCTGAGCGGCTGAATACACCTCAAAGTCAAACGTGATAGCAGACGTGAAACTCATATCACCTCCACACAGACGGAGGATGTGCCACGGCAATTCAAGTTTTTCAAGCAAGCCTTGCACATGGTTTTTCATCTCTTCAAGTGCCGCATACGAATTTTCCGGCTTTTCGATTCTGACAATTTCCACCTTGTCAAATTGATGCAGACGGTTGAGTCCGCGAACGTCCTTGCCATAGGAGCCGGCCTCACGACGAAAACATGCTGAATAAGCGCAATTCTTTTTCGGAAGGTCTTTTTCCTCAAAAATCACATCCCGGTAGATATTGGTCACAGGCACCTCGGCTGTCGGAATCAAATAGAGATTGTCAAGATTGCAGTGGTACATTTGGCCTTCTTTGTCAGGCAATTGTCCTGTGCCGATACCGGAAGCCTCATTCACCACATAAGGCGGTTGCGTCTCCAGATAGCCGGCTTTCGATGCCTCATCGAGGAAAAACTGGATGAGCGCACGCTGCAACTTCGCACCCTTGCCGAAATAGACCGGGAAACCGGCGCCTGTAATCTTCACGCCCAATTCAAAATCAATCAGATTGTATTTCTTCGCCAAGTCCCAATGAGGAAGAGCGTCCTCTGGTAGGTCGGGCATCTCACCACCCGTCTTTTCCACGACATTATCTTCGGCAGTCTTACCTTCCGGCACCATATCGCAAGGCATATTGGGAATGGTGAGCAGGATTTCCGTGATTTTGTCACCGGCCGCTTTAAGCTCCTCTTCTATCTGCTTGTTGGCATTTTTCAATTCTGCCACTTCCGCCTTCACTTTTTCCGCCTCGTCCCGCTGTCCCGACTTCATCAATCCGCCGATTTGTGCCGCCAATTTGTTGAGTTCCGAACCATTCTGGTCGAATTTTGCCTGAGCGGCACGACGGGTCTTGTCCAGTTCGAGAATTTCGTTGACCAATGCTTCCGCATCGAAATGCTTTACCGCCAAACGGCGTACCACTTCTGCGGGATTTTCTTTGATTATTGCTAATGTTAACATCTTTCTTCCTTTTTTTGATTCTACAAATCTGTTATGCAAGCAGTTCGCGCACTTTGGCTGAAATTGCCTTGCCTTCCGCCTTTCCGGCAAGTTCTTTGGAAGCCACTCCCATCACCTTGCCCATCTCCTTGGCAGATGACGCTCCTACGCGCGCAATGATTTCCTTCAATGCGGCTGTCAGCTCTTCTTCTGTCATTTGCTTGGGCAGATACTCTTCGATAACGGCGGCTTGCGCCAATTCCTCTTGCGCCAATTCAGGACGATTCTGCTCGGAATAGATTGATGCGCTTTCCTTGCGCTGCTTCACCATCTTCACAAGAATCTTCATTGCCGTATCGTCGCTCAGTTCGCCGTCGCTTCCTTTTGCTGTCTTGGCTTCCAAAAACTCCTTCTTGATTCCACGCAACGCCTCAAGGCGTACTTTATCGCGTGCCAACATTGCGGTTTTAATGTCTCCGCTGATTTGTTCAAACAAACTCATATCTGTATGTTGCTTAAAAAATTCACTGTCAATCAAAATCTATCACCACTCCGCTCTCCTGCTCTTGCTGACGTGACATCTGTGTTGTCTGCGTATCGGCAAGCGACTCGTTGAGCGAACGCCATTCATCCCGCAATTTCGGATCGGCTCCGCGCTTATACGTAGGCGTCTTTTCTATAAAATTGATAAGCAAGTCGTTGTCCATCTGTTCGGGGGTAAGCAGAATATAGTTGGCCCGGGCTTTCTCCCGTGAAATCTCCGCTACTTTTTCTGCTCCGTATGCAGCCTGAATGCGTGTTGCGTCGGAAGCCTGCTCTGGCTCTTCCTTTCGTCCGAAAATCTTTTCGCGACCCTTGTTCTTCGGATTCTTATACACCTTGTCATTACTCAGGCTAATATCAAAACCGGAAGCAAGAATGGTGATTTTCACCCGGTCTCCCAAATCATTGTCGACAGCCTTGCCCCAAATCACGTCGATTCCTGAAGCAAAATTATTCATAAAGCTCGTGATTTCGTTCATCTCGCCCATTGTCAGCGGAGCGCTTGCCTCTCGCGAATAGTAGAGATTAAACAGGAACCGCTTTGAAGTCTTGATGTCTCGATTCTTGAGCAACGGCGAATTGAGTGCATCCTGAATGGCTTTCGTCACACGATTTTCCCCCTCGCCGTAGCCGGTGCTGATAATGGCTGTTCCGCTGTCTTTCAACGTAGTGCGGACATCCTCAAAGTCGAGGTTGATTTTCCCTTTGAAGTTAATCAGCTCGGAAATGCTCTGCGCCGCATCGGTCAGGGTCTCATCTGCCATATCGAAAGCATTGTCAATATTCAAAT